>DATHRJ010000379.1:0-2561 GCA_035465455.1 Lysobacter sp. | reverse complement strand
TGCTGCGGATCGATCGCGACCGGTTCCTGGCTTCAGGCAGCGTGGTGCCCTGCCCGCCGGCCGACGGCGCCTGCCTGTCGTTCGTGTCGTGCGGACTGCCGTTGCCTGGCAACGAACTGCGCATTGCCGACGAAGGCGACCACGAACTGCCCGACGACCAGCAGGGCCACGTGCAGTTCAGCGGCGCTTCGGCGTGCAGCGCCTACTACCGCAATCCCGAGGCGACCCGGACCCTGATACACGGCGCCTGGCACGACAGCGGCGACCTCGGTTTCGTCCACGACGGCGAGCTCTACCTCACCGGCCGCAGCAAGGACCTGATCATCCGCGCCGGCCACAACCTGCATCCGCAGGCGATCGAACAGGCGGTCGGCGAACTGTCCGGCGTGCGGCGTGGCCGGGTGGCGGTGTTCGGTGCCCAGGCGCCAGGCGCAGGCACCGAGCGGCTGGTGGTGGTCGCGGAAACCCGCGTCGACCAACCGCAGGCACGCACCGATCTGCAGGCGCGCATCCAGGAGGTCACCGCCACCCTGACCGGCGAGCCGGCGGACGATGTCGTGCTCGCCGCGCCGGGTGCGGTGCTCAAGACCTCCAGTGGCAAGCTGCGGCGCGCCGCGTGCCGCGCGGCCTACGAGCGGGGCGAGCTGGGGACGCACCGGCGACGGCTGGCGCTGGTCGTGCTGGCGCGCGCGCTGCTGGGTGGGCTCGGCGGGCGCGCGCGACGGCTGCGGGTGCTGACGTTTGCCGGGTATGCCTGGTCGGTGTTCGCGCTGCTGAGCATTCCAGCGGCGCTGGCGGTGGCGCTGCTGCCGGACATCGACCGGCGCTGGCGCGCCGTGCGCAGCCCGCTGCGCGTGCTGTTCCGGACCACCGGCATCGAGGTGACGACACGCATCCAGGCGCACCCGCCACCGCCGCCGTGCTGCTTTGTCGCGAACCACGCCAGCTATGTCGACGGCTTGTTGCTGGTGCGCGTGCTGCCGCGCCCGGTCGCGTTTGTCGCCAAACAGGAGCTCGCGCGCGTGCCGCTGCTGGGGTGGCTGCTGGCGCGCATGGGCGCCGTGTTCGTCGACCGCTTCGACCCCCGGCGCGCCACCGAGGTACTCGCCCAGGCGCTCGCCGGCGATCGCGATTTCCTGTTCTTCCCGGAAGGCACCTTCCGCCGCATGCCCGGCCTGCTGCCGTTCCACCTGGGCGCGTTCGCGGCGGCCGCCGGGGCGGGAATCCCGGTGGTACCGGTCGCGCTGCGCGGCACCCGCGCGGTGCTGCGCGGCAGCGAATGGTTGCCGCGGCGTGCCGCGCTGACGGCGACGATCGGTGCGGCAATCGAGCCCGAGCGCAGTGCCGATCACTGGGAAGAAACGCTGCGCCTGGCCGCGGCAGCGCGCGCGTTCCTGCTCGCCGAGAGTGGCGAGCCCGACCTCGACCAGGCCATGCCACCACCCGACCCGCTCCTTGACCGCGGTCAACATCCCCGGCCCGCGTCCGGCGCCTGATCGGGAAAACCGGTGCAATCGCCGTTGTAGCCCGGGTAAGCAAGGCGCACCCGGGACCGCGCAGCCAATCGTTGGCGCCGCGGCACCACCCCGTCGCGACCGGGGTCGACGCCCGTCAATTCGCCCGCCTCCGGGCCCTCCATTCCCATGACCGCCCTCAACGCCGAAATCGCCGCAGCGTTCGAAGAGATGGCCGACCTGCTCGAGCTGCAGCAGGAAAATCCGTTCCGCGTGCGCGCCTACCGCACCGCCGCGCGCACGGTCGATTCCTGGCCCGAACAGATGGCCGACCTCGTGGCCCAGGGCCATGATCTCGACGAACTTCCCGGGATCGGCAAGGACCTTGCCGGCAAGATCCGCGAGATCCTGGAACACGGCAGTTGCGCATCGTTGGACCGCTTGCGCGCGAGCTTCCCCGCCGGCATCACCGACCTGCTGCAGGTCCCCGGGCTAGGCCCGAAGCGCGTGCATACCCTGTATCACGAGCTCGGCGTGCGCTCGCCGTCCGACCTGCTGGCAGCGGCGCGCGAAGGCCGGGTGCGCGAGTTGCACGGCTTCGGCGCGACCAGCGAAAAACGCATCGCCGAGACCATTTCCGGCCTGCTGGAGCGGACCCGGCGCTGGCCGATCACCCGCGTCGTGGCCGATGTGGAAGCTCTCATCGCACACTTGCGCGGCGCTCCCGATGTGGCCGAGGCAGTGGTCGCCGGCAGCTTCCGGCGGTCCCGCGACACCGTCGGCGATCTCGACATCCTGGTCACTGCGCCCTCCGGCCATGCACTGGCCGAGCGGCTGCAGGACTTCTCGCAGGTGAAACAGGTGCTCGCGCATGGCCCGACCCGCGCCGCGGTGGTGCTCAGGAGCGGGCTGCAGGTCGACCTGCGCGTGGTTCCGCAGGCCAGCTTCGGCGCGGCGCTGGTCTACTTCACCGGCTCCAAGCCCCACAACATCGCGCTGCGTCGGCTGGCGATGGCACGCCAGCTCAAGATCAACGAGTACGGGGTATACCGCGACGGCGAACGCATCGCCGGGGACACCGAGGCGTCGGTCTATGTCGCGGTCGGG
>DATHRJ010000378.1:0-3673 GCA_035465455.1 Lysobacter sp. | reverse complement strand
CCGTTGCCATTGCTGGGTGTCATCGCCAGCGTCAGCCAGGCCGGCGTCAGCGACCGGTAATCCTGTTCGGCGCGATTGCGATCGAGGTTGTCGGAAAGGACGGGGTCAGGTTCACTTACACGCTTGCGGCTTGGATGGCCGATGCGCCGGCCGCGTTCCGGCGAATCAATTTGTATTAGCTTCCACCATGCAGTCGAAGCTGTCCCTGCCGCCTCTGACGGGCGTCGCAACCATCACGTTGTGGGGAAAGTAAACCTGACCCCGTTCTGGTTCTCGTTCTCGCAGCAGACCGACGCCCGGCTGCGACCTTTTCGCGCCCCGCTGCATCCATGAGCCTGATGCCCCCCGAAACCGCCCTCGCCGCGCTCGCCCCCCAAGCCGCTCCGGCCGTGCGCAGCAGCTTCGCGATCGACGTCCCGCAGTGCGTGCTGGCGCGGGCCCGCATGGGTGACCACGCGGCCTTCGAGCAGATCTACCGGTGGTTCGAGCGGCCCGTTTACACGCTGGCGCTGCGCCTGTGCGGGCAGCCCGATGCTGCCGCCGACGTTCTGCAGGACACCATGCTGAAAGTGTTCGGCACGATGCACTCGTTCCGCGGCGGCTGCCCGTTCTGGGGATGGCTGCGACAGGTGGCGGTCAACGAGGCACTGATGCGACTGCGCAAGCGCCGCCAGCTCGACGACGAACTTCCGATCGGCGAAATGGAGTTCGAGGACTTGGCACCTGCGCCGGCGTCCGCGGCCGACGCCGCCATGCTGTCGCGTGCACTGCTGAAGCTGCCGACGTCCACGCGGACGGTGCTTTGGCTGTACCACGCCGAGGGCTACACGCACGAGGAGATCGCCGGCCTCATGCAGCGCACGCCCAGCTTTTCCAAATCGCAGCTCGCGCGCGGTGGCCGCCGCCTGCGCACGCTGCTCGAGACTCCCCAGGAGGTCCCCCGTGGCTGACGCCAACGTTCCCCCGCGCCCGGTGCCGGCAGGCTGGGGCGAGGCATTTGCCGCCCTGCCGCTGGAAGCCGCGCCCGCCGAAGGGTGGGCTCGCCTTGCGACTGCGTTGCCGGTTCACCCGGCCCAGGCGACACCACCGGGTCGCCCTGAAAATCGCCGAGGTATCTGGGCGTTGGCGGCTTGCCTCGCGCTTGCCCTGCCCGTTGCATGGTGGGCGTCGTCCAGCTTGCAGACCCCTGCGCCTGATCGCACGGCCGCTGCGCGCACGTCGACGGCACCGGCGCTGGCGCCGGCGGCGACGCCATCGCATGCAGCCGCTTCCGCGCCACGGCATGTCGTCGCGGCGTCGGACGCAGGCGTCGACGCAGCTTCGAGGCCTGCGGATGCAGCGGCCGCGACGGATCGTCCGGTTCCGACGCGAGTGCCGGCGACGGCGAACCGTCTCCCGGCGAGGGCCACAGGTGCGCCCGTCCGCGGCGCCGTCGAGGCCACCGCCGCCACTTCGCCTGCCGCCCCTGCATCGGCCGCACCGGAGGCCGGCATCGACCAACTGCGGCTCGAGTCCGCGCGCCTGGAGGCGCTCGCCGCCTATGCGCGCAACGACCGCATGGCCAGCGCCGCGGAGATCGTCCTCACCGCGACCCTCGACGACGAGCTGCGCCTGATCGACTCCGTGCTCTCGCAACCCGGCCTCGATGCGCAAGCGCGTACCAGCCTGTGGGGCCAACGGGTCGACGCGCTGCAGGAACTCGCCGCGCTGGCCGGCACGCAGCGCTGGATGGCCGCACACGGCGCGTCGATGGACGCGGTCGCCCAGGTGCACTGACCGCCTTCTGCGTATCCCACTCCTTTCCTTTTCCAGACCAAGAGGTGCACATGAAACGCACGTATCTTTCCCGCACGCTGCTGGCGACCGCACTGGCCGGCGCATTTGCCCTCACCGCCTCGGCGCAGACCACCGGCACGAGTGCCAAGGAGCAGGAACTCGAAGCCGCGCGCATGCAGTTGCAGCAGTCCGCCAGGCGCGTGGCGGAGCTTTCCCGCGAGCTGGGCCGTCCTGCCGAGGGCCTGGTCGTGGAGCGTCGGCTGCTGAGCAAGCCGGTGCTGGGCGTGCTGCTGGAGTCGGACGACGCGAAAGGCGTACGCGTCTCGGGCGTCACCCCCGACAGCGGGGCGGCGAAGGCGGGACTGCGAAGCGGCGACCGGATCGTCAGCATCGACGGCAAGGCGGTGTCCGGCGCGACCGGCGCCGCGCGCAACGAACAGCTCCGCAAGATGCTCGATGGTTTGAAGGAAGGCAGCGCCATACGCGTGGGCTACGAGCGTGACGGCCGCGCGGCCACGGTGTCGGTAACGCCCGCAAAGGGGCAGTCGGTCGCGCTGTTCGACAGCGAAGGTGCCGGGCTGCGCGGGCCGGTGGTGCGTGAGTTCAAGATCGGTCCCGAGGCAGGCATGGCCGGCGCTGGCGAGCGGCTCGTCGAGATCCACCACGCACTCGGCGAAGCGGGGGCAGGTGGCGACGCGAAGCAGTTCCGCGTGATCCGTCATGACGTTCGCGGCGGCCATGACGGGGACACGCACGAGTTCGAGTTCGCCGGTCCCGGGATCGCACCCCAGGTCCACCGCGAGGTCATTCGCCTCGCTCGCAATCCGCAGTGCAAGGATGGCAATGACTGCCGCACCGTCGCGCTTGCCGAGGCGTTCCGCTGGAACGGCCTGAACCTTGCGACGATCGATGCGCAGCTCGGCCGTTACTTCGGCGCCACGGACGGCGTGCTCGTCGTGAGCGCGGGCCCCGAACTGGTCGGCCTGCAGTCGGGGGACGTGATTCGCCGCGTCGATGGCAAGCCGGTCACCACCCCGCGCGAAGTGATGGACGTGCTGCGGGCCAAGCCCGAGGGCGCGATGGTGGGCGTGGACTACCTGCGCGATCGCAAGGCAGGAAGCGCGCAGATCCGTGCGCCGAAGGCGATGCGGATCCCGCTGCCGCCCAAGCCGCCCAAGCCGCCCAAGCCGCCCAAGCCGCCCAAGCCGCCCGCACCGCCGGCACCTCCGGCACCTCCGGCTGCGGATGCACCGCCAGCGCCGCCACCACCGCCGGCACCGCCGGCCCCTGCAGGCATGGCAGCCGCGAAGCACGCGTTCGACGTCGCGCGACACGTGTAGAGACGACTGGTTCCGAGCGCATCGACGTGGCCCGTCGGTGCGCTTCCCCGATTGCGCCCGGGGACGGAGGTAATTGCGTGGGTTATTCCCCTCCGTCCCATGTCTTAAAAATGGGGTCAGGCTCATTTATCCGTGAGTAAATGAACCTGACCCATTTTTCACTCCTGACTGCTGGTGAACCTGATCACAGTCGGGGGCGTTGCCACCCCCATCCGGATGACATTACGCGCCCGTCGGGCCTGCCCGAGTCGCCCATTTGGGTGAACGCGCAGACTGCCCTCGACCAACTCCCGCTCCACCTCGCGTAGCAGCACTGGCTGCAGGTGGGGAGGAAAACAGCATTACGCCCTCCCCTTCCGCCAGCGAAAGCACCGGACCCTGCACCTTGGCGGCTTGCTCGGCGAGAAAGGTGTTGGGCTCGGTACCGTCGACGTATTCGTCGCTGGCGTGGTGCGTAGCTGCCAACTGTGAGCGATGTTCACGCAGGCACCATAAGTAGCAAACATCGGTGCACTACTGGTGCCCATTGGTGCCATAGCAGCCTGGTCCGCAAGCTC
>DATHRJ010000377.1:0-34872 GCA_035465455.1 Lysobacter sp. | reverse complement strand
GCAGGTTCGTGACGAGCCACGACCACGCCAGGTGGCCCGTGCCATGTGGCGCGCGCGGTTGGCACCTGAGTGCGAACCGCGCGGGACCTGCTGCCACTTTCGGCCGCCAAGCGGCCCGGATGTGCGGCCTAGAACCGATAGATCAACGACAGGGACACCACATGGACCTTGTAGTCCGGGCTGGTCTCGCCCAGCAGGATCACGTTGGCCAGCTGGTTTGGCTCGATGCCGTCGATGGACCAGTCGGTCGAGTGGTAGCGCTCGTACCAGTAGCCCAGGCGAAGCGCCGTGTTCGGGCGCATCTTGAAAGTGCCGTGGACGTTCAGCGAATTGAGCCGGGTCACGTCGCGAGGCAGTGGCGCCACCTCCAGTGCCGACCCTGCCGCAAAGTCCAGGTTGCTGTGGGCCTTGGAATACAGATACTCGATGCCGAAATCCAGGCGCGTCCCGGCAAGGCTGCGCTTGTAGCCGGCGCCATAGCTGTCGATGTTGTCGCGATGGCGGACCGACCAGTTTTGATCGGGATCGCCCGCCTGGGCAAGCTTGCTTCCGCCGCCACGGAAGGCACGGCCGTTCTGGTTCGAGTCCAGTTCTTCGCGGTTGTAGAACAGGAAGGCCGACCACAGCTGCGAGGGTGCGTAGACCGTTTCGAAGGTGAAGCTGTCGATCCTGGAGTCGAGCAGGCCAAACTCGGACTGGTTGTACTCGTCCTTGGCTTGGTCGACCGAGGCACTCATCGTCCAACTCTCGGTGGGCATGAAAGACGCGGTCGCGCTTATCTGGTCGCGGTCGCGATTGGCCAGGTAGTACTTGCGCAGACCCGGCAGGTTTTCGAAACCACCGGCCACCGTGGCGGTATAACCCGGGTCATAACCGCTCAGGAATGGCTCGTTGCCGACATAGGTCGAGCCGTCGCGGTCGGCATGCGTGTAGCGCAGTTGGCCGTTCAGGCGCTCGCCGAGCTGGGTGTTGATGCCGAAATGGTAGGTGGTTTCGTCGGAGTGCTCGCGTTCGGTGTAGGTGCGATCGGTTTTCTTGTGCTGCACGCCCGCGCTGAGATTGACGTTTCCGAACGCCCGGTACGCGGCATCGGCCTTGTACTGCTCCTCCCTGAAACTGTACGGCTCGTTGTAGCGGCGCCGGTCGCTGGTGGGATCGGTCTGTTGCAGTTGCGTATCGCCGCCGATGTAGACGTATTCATCGCGTGGAGTCTTGTTGTCGCGATCGTCGTAGCGGTACGACACGTTCCAGGAAAAATCGGGCCACGGCCGCGACGCGATACGCAGGTTGACCACCGTGGTGTCGATGCGGCCGTCCAGCGATGCGCGCGGCAGGGGCTGGGTGATGCTGGCTGCCAGTTCCGGAATGCTGGTGTACGGCAGGAAGGTCTGATCCTGGGTCATGCGGCCAGTGGCGACACTGGCGCTGAATCGGGTCTGGTCGGAGAAGTTGTAGCCGCCATTCACGCTGAACTGATGGAACCTGTTGTCCGGCGGCAGGCTGATCTGGCCACGACCATCCGGAAACCCCGCCCCGGGGCCCCAGCCGTTGATGGTGGTGTAGGGGTTGGACCAGACCAGCGCGTCCTCGTGTTCGGAGAACACCGACAGGTAGTACGCCGCTTCGACCTGCAGTTTCCTCGTGGTGTAGCGCAGCGCGACGTCGATCTGCTGCGTGGTGTAGTCGACCGGCTCGGGCAGGATCACCGCGCGCGGGTTGCCGCCGCTATTGCCGAATACGCCGCCGATACTCTTGATGCCCTCCTTGGTCTCGTGCCGGTAGCTGGTGCTGAAGTCCCAACGCGGTGACAGCACGCCGGTGATGCCAAGGCCGGCCTGCCGGCGCTCGGTATGCAGATCGACCGGCCGGAGGCTGGGCAGCAGTTCGGTCATGGTCACGGTATTGCCGTCGCCGACCCAGTTCCCCGGCAGGGTCAGGTTGTTGCTGCCGGCACCATTGAAGATCGTGCGCGCCGAGTCGCTGCGGAAGTAGGGAATCTGGTTGTAATCGAGGCGGACGCCGAATCTGCCCTGGTTGCCGAACTCGAGCGTGGCATCGCGCGAGTCCAGTCCGAGGTCGCGTCCCTGCAACCGCCAGTATTGGGCACTGTCGCTGTCGTATGCAGCGCGCCGGATCAGGTCCAGGTTGAGCAGGGGAGCCACACCCTCGTCGTTCAATCCGGTGTAGCGACCGAAGCGGAACGAGTCGTCGCTCACGTGGTAGACGCCTGCTTCCACGGTGCTGCGCACCTGCGTCAGCTCCTCCAGTTTCCCCGGTTCGCTCTGCTGCTCGGTGGTGTCATCGAGCGCGAAGGGGTCGTCCCCGGCCTCCGATTCCTCCGGGTTGGTCTGTGGCGCGGTGGTTTCCTGCTGCGCGGATGCGTCATCCCGCGCCAGGACATCCGCCTCCTCGACATCCGCCTCGATGAGCCCGTCGACATCGGCCGCATCGACGTCGGCTTCCTCGGCATCGGTCTGTAGCCCCGTCGTCTTCTGCTGACCGGACGTGTCGTCCTGGGCCTGCGCCGTCAGCGGCAGTGCCGCCAGTGGCAAGGCCAGGGCCATGGCAATGGCAAGGCACAGCGCCCGCAGTTGGGGGTTCCGTAGTTGCATCCTTTCAGCTTTGGCGTTCATGGCGATCCTTATGGAAAGCACAGGTGTTGCATTGTGTCGAATCGGGCTAGCGCGTCTTGCGCACTCCGGAAGGGTGATTGGATCCATGCACTTGGGAATGGCAGTTCATACAGCTCTTGCCCAGCATCTGCTGCGCACCCGATGGCAGGGTGGTGCCGGGCAACCCCGTGCCGGTATAGGCCGTGCTCGGATGGAACTGGGCCAGATGACACTGCTGGCACAGCCATGGAACTCGGTTCTTGAGCAGTGACGCGTGCACCGAACCATGGGGCTTGTGGCAGATGGTGCAGTCCTCGCGGACCGGTGCGTGTTCCCACAGGAACGGGCCGCGCTTTTCGGCGTGGCAGGTGTAGCAGGTCTCGTTGACCGTCTGCTTGGTCAGCAGCTTTGGCCCTGCCGATCCGTGCGGGTCGTGGCAGCCACTGCAGGACACCTGGCCTTCCCGCATCGGGTGCGTCGATGGACGCAGCATCTCCGCGCGTCGTCCCTTGTGGCAGCCGAAGCACGCTTCGGCCTCGGTCTCCTTGGCCAGGATTGGATCTGATTGCGTGTGGGCGACGTGGCAGGACGCGCAGTCGACATTGGCGGTTTCATGCCGGCTGCCTTTCCAGTGCATGCGCAGGCCTTTCTCATGGCAGTTGAGGCAGGTCTGGTTGCGCAGCGCGACTGGCGTCTTGGAGTCCCGGTCAAAAACGACATCGGGCTGGACCCGCTTGGCGCCTTCGGCGGGGGCCTGCATGTGCGCTTCGCTTTTGCCATGGCAGGTCATGCAGGACTGGTCGGCAAAAGGCGTGCGGCTGTCGGCCATAACCGCGTGCTTCGATTTGAGGATCGACAGCACCGGTTTGGCTTCGTTCTCGTCGTGGCACTTGGTGCAGGTGCGCACCGCTTCCCTGGCTGGCGTGGGTGTCTCCTGCGCGTAAGCCTGCAAGCAGAACAGGCCCAGCATCGAAACCGCGACCCACCGCAGCGCCAGGGTCCTTACGGGCAGGAACCATCGCGTGGACTTGATCATTTTCCCCATCCTTAGTGTTTGGCTTTCAGTGATTGCCGCGACAATCAGGCGCGGCGATCAGTGCCGGCCCGTACCCTGACTATCTGGCCGCAACGAAATCCGCGGTGCCCTTGTCCAGCGCCAGGGTCTGCTCCAGCGAGACGTGGTGGAAGCGATGATTGGCGTGGTTGTCGTGTACGGCGAAACCAACCGAGTAGGTCTTACCCGGGACGAGGTTTTTCTGGCCGGGCCGGGTGGCCTTCAGCGGCCGGCTGAGGATCACCGTCCACTCGTTGCCTTTCTGAGTCGCCTCGGCGGTGACGCCGGAGTTCGACACTTCGTGGCGCTTCTCCAGGATGTATCCACCGATCCCCTGCGCCGGCTTGCCCGGGTTCAGCCGCGCCTGCCAGTACTCGAGGACGTTTCCGGCCTTCAGCATCTGGGCAAGGGCGGCTGCAGGCTTGTAGCTCTCGCCGCCACCGCTGCGCGTGATCTTGGTGCGCGAAGCGGCGAGGTACTTGGTGAGCTCCCCGCCCTTCGCGCTGGCCATGCCGGCCAGGTCATCGTGGCAACTGCTCCAGCAGCCCGCCCGGGTGGCTTCCTTGATGCTGCCGTCGTCGAGCATCACGGTGACGCGTGCAGCGTGCCTGGGATCCAGCTTTGCGCCGCCGGTGGTGCCGGTCCAGCGGAACCGGAAGTACAGCCGCTCGTCGTCGCGCATCGTCGCCACCTTCAGCGTCAGTGCACCGGGCTTGCCGGCTGGCGGATTCGGTTCGAGCTTCTTGCCCTTGACGATCGTCTCGCCGATGGCCTTCTGCTCGCCCTCGTGGCAGCCCTTGCAGTTCTTGCCTTCGCGGAACTTGGTCGCGCCGCTATGGTCCTTCGCGGTCATCACCCATTCCCACGAGCTTTGCCCGGGATAGAACAGCGTCACCTGCTTCTCTTTTGCCTTGTCCCAGTCGACCGCGCGCGCTTCATGAGCGATGGATGGGGACAGCCACAGCAACGCCGCTGCGGCGATTCCCGAGCCGACGCGAGGAGCCGCGTGGCCCACATTCCGGAACATTCGATCCAGACGCTCGATGTACATGGCGGTTCTCCGTTACAGACTGAAATCCTCTTCCTGCTCCGCGGTTTCGGCCTCGGGCAGTGTGGGTAATTCGTGCGCGATTCCCTTGTGACAGTCGATGCAGGTCTCGCCGGACGTGATCGCGTCCTCGTGCTGCGCGCGCGCGCGCGGCGCCTGCGCTGCCAGCGCCATGGTGGCGGGGCTGTGGCACTCGCGACATTCGCGGGAGTCGTTGGCCTTCATTTCGGCCCAGACGTGCTCGGCCATCTCCAGCCGCTTTGCCTCGAACTTCTCGCGGGTACTGATCGTGCCCCGGAGGTGTGATGGCACCTCGATGAGGGTTGCCCGGATCTTGCGCGCCAGCTTGGGGCCGAGCGCGCGGGCTACATGGCAGTCAGCGCAGGTGGCCGCGACCCCTGATGGATTGCTGTAGTGGGGTGACTTCTTGTATTCCTGGAACACGAAGGCCTGCATCTCGTGGCACGAGGTGCAGAACGTCAGCGTATTGGTGTGGGCCAGGACGGTGGAGAATCCCGCCCACAGTGCCAGTGAGGCGACGCCTCCCAGCAATACCAGTGTTCCCAGTGCTACGCGCCCGTTGGGTCGACGCAGCCACCCCCAGAACTGCCGCAGTCGCTTGAGCATGACCATCCTTCGTGTCGGCTCGCGGATCGTGCGTCCGTTGTGCTCGATGCCCCTGGGCGCAACGGTGCGTTTTTCTTTTTCTACGGATGCAAGCTTAGGACTTCCATTCAATTCCGGATTGATTCAGATCAAATGGGCGGAAATTTGTATGAACTGCACGGCTTGGTGCCGCTGCGGCGGCGATACATGGACGTCGACACAGCCCGCCGTGGATTCAACGGGGTTCGGCCGGCTCTGCGGCCAGCGGCTGGTTCGTCGAGGGGACGAGGCAGGCTTTCAAGCGGCAGCTCGGCTGCCGCGAACTTCGACACCGATATGGCGGGAGGTCCCGCTACTCGACCACGCGATCGATCAGCAGCGCCGCCACGGCATCCGGAGAGGTCGTCACGACCACCGGTGTCGCTTCGAAATCGCCCGGCTGGGGCGCGGCGTCGCCGCTGGCGGAAACGCGCACGCTGATCGCGACCTGGTCCATGTCCGACAGTTTGGCCGTAGGCATCAGGCTGTCGTTGTCGTCCAGGGTGACCACCAGCGGCAACTGCGTGGCCGCCAGCCTTTCTACCGCGACCGGTATCGGGGGACCACCGGGTTGGCGCGCGATCACGAAGACCACGGCGTTTTCAGGCAGCCGCATCGCCAGCACCGGATCGATCGACACGCTGACATTGATGCTCACCGCGCTGGTCGCCACGCTCTGGTCCGGAATCGCGGGTCCCTCGAGCGGCGCCAGTCCGGCGTCGCTGCGGGCGGCATTGATCTGCTCGCGCAGGCTGTCGGCGGTGTCGCTGTCGACCGTGGCCAACAAGGGCTCCCACGTCTTTGCAGCCTCGGCGGGCTGCTGGGCCTGGCGCTGGGAGATGCCGAGGAACCAGCGCGCTCGCTGGTTCATGGGCTGCAGCTCAAGGGCGTGGCGCAGCATCGCCACCGCTTCGGCATCCAGCTCGCGGTTGTCGGCAGCCATTGCGCGGGCTTCGGCGGCTTCGGCAAGCAGGTCGGGTTCGTCGGGAAAGTGCGTGACCGCGCGCGCCAGCGTATCGCGGGATTCTTCCAGTCGGCTCTCGGCGGCATAGCTGCGGGCGAGCAGTTGCCAGCCTTCCAGATGATCGGGGTCGCGGTCGAGCTTGGCTTCAAGCCGGGTGATCGCCTCGGCAAACGAAGTCGGCGCACCGTGTTCGGCAGGGTCGAGCGC
This sequence comes from Lysobacter sp., assembly GCA_035465455.1. GTDB lineage: Bacteria > Pseudomonadota > Gammaproteobacteria > Xanthomonadales > Xanthomonadaceae > Lysobacter_K. The sequence goes on along the minus strand of DATHRJ010000377.1, from coordinate 28,342 downwards.
CAGGGGCGTGCCGACCAGGACGTACGCCAGTCCTGTGACGAGGCCGAGCAAGGCCAGCATGCCGGCGCCGGCGAGCGGGCGCGGCTGCCATATCGGGCGCAGGACGTAGCCCAGCGTGAGCAGGGTCAACACGGTGCTGGCGGCTATGAAGGTGGTCATTACCACTCCTGGTCGTCGTCGGCGGCGCTGGCCGCTGGCTGGGCGCTACGCTTCCGCACGATCCGGGCAACCACGAATCCACCCGCCAGCAGCAGCAACGCGGGGCCGAACCACAACAGCCAGGTCGTGGATTCGACCTGCGGGCGGTAGAGCACGAACTCGCCGTAGCGCGCCACCAGATAGTCCTTGACCTGCGCGTCGGTCTTGCCGTCGCGCATCAGCGCAAGTACTTCGCGGCGCAGGTCGATGGCGATCTGCGCGTTGGAGTCGGCCAGCGACTGGTTCTGGCACATCACGCAGCGCAGTTCCGACACGAGCGCATGGAAGCGGCGTTCCTCTGCGACATCGGTGAACTGCGGGGGGGAGCTGTCGCCCGTGACCTGGGCGAACGCAAGGTTCGCGCTGAACGCCAGCACCATGCACAGCAGCACCCTCAACAACGGGCGCCGTGTTCCGGTCCTGGTGCGGGTTTCGAAATTCATGAGCCAACCGCTCCTTGCGCTCTCTCGGCATCCGCCAGTTGCGGCAGCAGTTCTTCCTGGATGATCTCGTCGGTCAGCGGACCGACATGCTTCCAGCGCACGATGCCGGCGCCGTCGACCAGGAAGGTTTCCGGCGCACCGTAGATGCCCCAGTCGATGGCGGCTTTTCCGTCGTGATCCTTCAGCACCATCAGGTAGGGATTGCCGAATTGCTCCAGCCACTTCAGCGCATCGGCATGCTCGTCCTTGAGGTTGTAGCCGATCACGCGCACGCGCTTGGTCTCCGCGAAACGGGTCAGCACCGGGTGCTCGACCTGGCAGGCAGGGCACCAGCTGCCCCAGACATTGAGCAGATAGGGCTCGCCGTGGAGATCGGAAGAGATCACCATGCGGCCGGGTTCGTGCAACACCGGCAATGCGAACTGGGGCGCCGGACTGCCGATCAGCGGCGACGGCAGTGCCTCGCGGTTCGGGTTGCGACTCAGCTTGACGCCGGCCGCGAGCAGTACGCCCAGCACGAGGACCACGAGCAGCGGCACCCAGCGCATTGGCGAGTGCCGGGTCGGCGGCCTATCGGGCGAGGTCGAACCTGTGTTCACCGGATCGCTCATCGGGCGGGCTCGGGAACGGGCACCGGGTTTTCACGATGCGCGGCGCGCACCGGCTTCGACACGCGGAAGCGCTTGTCCGCGGCCGTGACGAAGCCACCCAGCATCATCAACAGCGCGCCGGCCCAGATCCAGCGCACGAACGGCTTGATGTGCACGCGCACCGCCCAGGCGTCGCCGCCAAGCGGTTCGCCCAGTGCGACGTACAGGTCGCGGGTGATGCCCCCGTCGATCGCTGCCTCGGTCATCACCTGGCCACCGCTGGCGTAGGTGCGTTTTTCCGGATGCATGACCGTCAACTGCTTGTCGCCGTCGAACACGGTGACGGTGCCGCGGTCGGCGTCGTAGTTTGGTCCGACACTGTGTTGCACGCCGTCGAACCGGAACGAGTAGCCGCCCAGTTCCACCCGCTCGCCCACGGTCACGGCCAGTTCGCGTTGCAGGCTCAGCCCCTCGGTCAGCAGTGCGCCAACGATGAACACCGCCACGCCTGCGTGCGCGAGGGTCATGCCAAGCATTTCGGCGGTGAAGCGGTTTCCGGAGCGCGGGGACAGCCGGGTCCACGCGAAGCGCAGGGTGCCTGCGGCAATCCACACCGCGCCCATGACCCCGGCGGCGACCTTCCACTGGCCCTGCGGCGCAAGGAAGAAGGCGGCGATTCCCGCGCCGAGCGCAAGCCCGGCCCACGGCAGCAGCATCGCCAGCGGCCTGGAGGGCTGCTCGCGCTGCCAGCGCGTGACCGGACCAAGTGGCAGCAACAACGCCAGCGGCGCCATCAGCAGCAGGAACATCAACGCGAAGTAGGGCGGTCCCACCGAGATCTTGCCCAGGTTCAGCGCATCGGCCAGCAACGGGTACAGCGTACCCAGCAGCACCATCGCGCAGGCGGTCGCCAGCAGCAGGTTGTTGGCCAGCAGCAGGGTCTCGCGCGAACTCGCGGCGAACGGGGCACCGTCGCCATCGCCATCGCCGGCGCTGTCGCCGAAGGCCGATGGCGCGCGCAGCGCATACAGCAGCATCGAGCCGCCGATGATGATGCCCAGGAAGATCAGGATGAAAAGACCGCGGGTGGGGTCGGAGGCGAACGCGTGCACGCTGGTCAGCACGCCCGAGCGCACCAGGAAGGTCCCAAGCAGGGATAGCGAGAACGTGGCGATCGCCAGCAGCAGGGTCCAGCCGCGGAAGCTGCCGCGTTTCTCGGTGACCGCCTGAGAATGCAGCAGCGCGGCACCGGCGAGCCACGGCATGAAGCTGGCGTTCTCGACCGGATCCCAGAACCACCAGCCGCCCCAGCCGAGTTCGTAGTAGGCCCACCAGCTGCCAAGCGCGATGCCGAAGGTCAGGAACGCCCACGCCACGTTGGTCCACGGCCGCACCCAGCGCAGCCAGCGCGAATCGATCTGGCCGTCGAGCAGCGCCGCGATGGCGAATGCGAACGGCACCGCGAAACCGACGTAGCCGAAATACAGCATCGGCGGGTGGATGATCATGCCGGGGTCTTGCAGCAGCGGGTTGAGATCACGGCCTTCCACGACCGCCGGCAGCAGCCGTTCGAACGGGTTGCTGGTGAAGATCAGGAATGCGAGAAAACCAATCGCGACCACACCCATCACCCCGAGCACGCGCGCGACCACGCTGGCGGGCAGGGCGTGCGAGAACCGCGCGACCGCGGCCGTCCACAGCGACAGGACCAATGCCCACAGCAGCAGCGAGCCCTCGTGCGAACCCCACACCGCGGTGTAGCGATACAGCATCGGCAGCAGCGAATTGCTGTTCTCGGCAACGTATTGCACCGAGAAGTCCTGGGTCACGAAGCCGTAGGTCAGGATCGCGTACGCGAGTCCGACCAGCAGCAGCTGCGCGTAGGCCGCCGGCCGCGCCACCGCCATCATCGGTGCGATGCCGGCGTGCGCCCCGGCCAGCGGCACCGCCGCCTGCACGGTGGCGATCACCAGCGCCAGGACCAGCGCGATCTGGCCGAGTTCGGGCAGCACTTACGGTGCGTCCGTCATGGGCGACGCGGCCGCGGGTGCCGCGGCGGCGGGCGAGGTCGGAGCCACGTCGTGCTTCTTGTGGGCAACGCCCATCTTGTCGGCGACTTCCTTGGGCATGTAGGCCTCGTCGTGCTTGGCCAGTACCTGCTCGGCGACGAAGCGGTCGCCGTCCATGCGACCGGTGGCGATGACTGCCTGGTTCTCGCGGAAAAGGTCGGGGAGGATGCCGGTGTACACGACCGGCATCTCGGCATCGCCGTCGGTGACCTTGAAACGGGCTTCCATGGAGCCGGAGGAGCGTTCGAACGAATTGACCGCGACCATGCCGCCGAGTCGGAAGGTGGTCTGCCCGGCCGAGATCGGCAACCCGGCTTCGCCACTGAGTACTTCCCCGGGCGTGTAGAGGTAGGCGACGTTGCGTTGAAGCGCCATTGCCACCAGGGTCACGGCAATGCCGGCGGCGGCGACAAGCGCCAGTATCCACAGCAGGCGGCGGCGTCGGATCGGGTTCATCGGCTCAACTCGTTGGATGGCATGCGGGTGGCGGCGGCGCGTGCGGCGCTGCGGCGGACCTTCTGCAGTTCGCGGCGTATCTGCAGGCGGGTCGTGACGAAATCCCAGCCCAGCACCACGAAGAACACCGCGTAGGCCGCGATCACGTATTCGATGTAGTCACTCATGGCGTGCGTCCGTTGGCGGTGGTCGCAAGCTCGGCGACCCAGGCCTTGCCCGACTCGCGCCGCAGGTTGTCGGCCCGTGCGCGCATCAGCAGTGCGCCGATGAACCACAGTTTGGTGCCGATGATCATCCAGATCAGCGGCTGGACCATGCTGGCGTCCATCGTCGATTCGCCCATGAGACGGATCGTCTGGCCCTGGTGCAGCGAGTTCCACCACACCACCGAATAGCGGATCACGGGCAGCAACACCACGCCGACGATAGCCAGGAACCCCGCGGCGCGCGCGGCGGCGCGGCGGTCGTCGATGGCGTTGTACAGGCCGATCACGCCCAGGTAGAGGAACAGCAGGATCAGTTCGGTGGTCAGGCGCGGATCCCAGTCCCACCACGTGCCCCACATCGGCTTGCCCCAGATCGCCCCCGTAAGCAGGGTGATCACGGTGAAGGCAGCGCCGATCGGCGCACAGGCCATTGCCAGGATCTCGCACAACTTGATCCGCCAGACCAGTGCGATCGCGGCATACACCGCCATCAGGCCGAACACCGCCATGCTCATCCAGGCGCTCGGCACGTGGATGTAGAGGATGCGGAAGCTGTCGCCCTGCTGGTAATCGGCCGGCACCACGAACAGCGCGCCGTACAGGCCCCAGGCCATCACGATCACGCCCGCAACGTACGCCCACGGCGCCCAGCGTGCGGCGAAGCGGTCGAAGTAAGGTGGAGAGCCTAGCTTGTGGAACCAGAGCAGGAGTCGATTCATCGCTTCTATGTCGGCTCCGGGCTGTGGAGTTCAGTGTGGGCGAGACAATTGCGGGACGACTTGACTTGGCTCAATTTAGCGCAATGCGAATCGCGGCGGCGGCGGCAAGCGGCGCCAGCACCATGGCCAGCACCAGCCCCGCGCCCAGCAGCAGCAGTGCCCCGACCGGGTCCAGCCCCTGCGCCGAGCGGGCCACGCTGCCGGCGCCGAAGATCAGCACCGGCACGTAAAGAGGCAGTGCCAGCAGGCCGACAAGTATACCGGAGCGCCTCATCCCGACGGTCAGCGCCGCGACCACGGCGCCGATCAGGCTCAGCAGCGGCGTACCGAGCGCCATCGACGCCATGAGCACCGGCAGCTGCTCGCGTGGCAGGTGCAGCAGTTCGGCCAGGAACGGCGTTGCGACCAGTAGTGGCAGCGCCGTGGTCGCCCAGTGCATGAACGTCCGCACACCGACCAGCCAGCCCAGCGGTACCGGCGCGAGCATCCATTGCTCGAGCGATCCGTCCTCGGCGTCGCCGCGGAACAGGGTATCCAGCGACAGCAGGCCGGCAAGCAGCACCGCCAGCCACATCACCGCCGCGGCGACACCGGCCAGAGCCCTGGCCTCGCCGCCGAGCGCCAGCGCGAACAGCACCACTACGAGCAGCGCGAACAACGCCGGCTGCGACGCATCGCCACGCCGACGCCAGAGCAGGCGCAGGTCCCGCCTCATCAGGGCCCTGGCGGCGCCGATCAGGCCGGGCAGGGCGTTGCCGTTCATGCGGTTGGGAGCGCTGAGCGCCACGGTGTTCATGCGCGCTTCTCCAGCACCAGCAACTGCGTGCGCACCGGTGGCGCGGCGTAGGCGCCGTGGGTGGTGACCAGCGCCGCGCCACCGTCGCGCAGGTGCGCCTGGACCATCCGGTTGACCAGTTCGATACCCTCCAGGTCGAGGTTCGCGTAGGGCTCGTCGAGCAGCCACAACGGCGCGGGCGACAGCCACAGGCGTGCCAGCGACAGGCGCTTCTTCTGCCCGGCCGACAACTGCCGGGCGAGGGCGTCCTCGTAACCGGCCAATCCGACGATCGCGAGGGCGTTGCCCGGCAGTTGCGCCCGTCGCCGCCCCTGCAGGCCGCAGAGGAAGTCGAGGTTCTCCAGCGCGCTGAGGTCGGCCTTCAGGCCCGGCAGATGGCTCAGATATGCGATTGCCCGCGCGCGCAGCGGAGCCTGCGCATGCTGTCCGTCGATGCTGATCTCGCCGCCGTCGGCACGCAGCAGCCCGGCCAGTACACGCAGCAGGGTCGTCTTGCCCGAGCCATTGGTGCCTTGCACGAGCAGCGCCTCGCCCGCGTCGACCGAGAAATCCAGCGGGCCGAACACCGGCTCGTCGTTGCGGGCGAAATGGAGGCCCTGGGCCTGCAACAGCGGCGGGGACGTCTGGTGGTTGAGGGTCATCTCGGAGCGCCGCGGCGCATTCGGCGGATCAACGACCGCGGGGCGCTCATTCTACCCAGTCGGTGAAGGCGACCACAGCCGCATCCATCGCTGCCGCGCCACAGCCCGGCCCGCCCAGCAGCATCCGCAGCCGGACCGGCTCGCCGCGCTGCCACGCGAGCACCGCGGCCTGGCCGAACTCGCGCGCCAGCTGCTCGGTGGCGCAGATGTCGAGGTCCGCCACCAGCCAGCCCGCCTCGCGCCATTGTCCGCTGCCATCCTCCGCCCAAGCCGCCTGCCGAGGTGCACCAAGCGCATCGATCCGCGCGACCAGTTCCGCATCGGCGGCCTCGTTGGTGGTGTCGGAGAGCGGCTGCGAAGCCGGGTTCCACGCGCTGATGAAGGCGTATCGCTGGGCCGGCCAGTAGGCTTCCAGGTCGGTCGCAGGTTGCCCGACCTGCAACGGCAAGATGTCGCCATCGAGCCTGACGTCGTACTGGGCAACGGCATAGGCGCTGGCCAGTTCGGAGGCGTTGACGACTTGCAGCTCGCGCATCTGGCCAGTGTCGGGCTGCGGCCGGCGCTTTGCAATCGGGCTGTCGAACGGGGGGCGGTTTACCGTCTCCAGCCGGCATTTCGTACACTCGATTTTCCCGATCACGGTCGAAAACCCCCATGACCCCAGAAACCAAGCTGCCGAAGGTCGGCACCACGATCTTCACCGTGATGTCGCAGCTCGCGGCCGAGCACGGGGCGGTCAACCTGGGACAGGGCTTTCCGGATTTCGACGTGCCCGCCCGACTGGTCGATGCACTGACGCGCGCGATGCGCGAGGGCAGGAATCAGTACGCGCCGATGAGCGGTATCCCGGCGCTGCGCGAGGCGATCGCGGGCAAGACCGCGCGTTGCTACGGCCATCGGCCGGACGCGGATACCGAGATTACGGTCACCTCCGGTGCGAGCGAGGCGATCTTCGATGCGGTGCATGCGGTGGTGCGCCCCGGCGACGAGGTGATCGTGCTGGACCCGTGCTACGACTGCTATGAGCCGGCGATCGACCTGGCCGGTGGCGTCGCGGTGCACGTGCCGCTGGATCCGCGCACGTTTGCGCCGGACTGGCCGCGCATTGCCGCCGCAGTCACGCCGCGGACGCGGATGCTGATGATCAACTCGCCGCACAACCCGTCGGGCGCGATGTGGTCTGCGGCGGACATCGAGGCGCTGACGACGCTGCTGCGCGGCACCGGCATCATCCTGCTGTCGGACGAGGTCTACGAGCACATCGTGTTCGGCGGCGCCGTGCACCAGTCGGTGCTGCGCTACCCGGAACTGCGCGAGCGCGCGTTCGTGGTCTCGAGCTTCGGCAAGACCTACCACTGCACCGGCTGGAAGGTCGGCTACTGCATCGCCCCGCCGGCGCTTTCTGCCGAGTTCCGCAAGGTGCATCAGTACAACACCTTCTGCACGTTCACCCCGGCGCAGTCTGCGTTCGCGGAGATGATCGAGGCCGAGCCTGGCCATTACGAGCAGCTCGGCGCGTTCTACGAGGCGAAGCGCGACCGGTTCCGCGAGCAGTTGCTGACCACGCGGCTGACGCCGTTGCCGGTCCCTGGCGGGTACTTCCAGCTGGTGGATTATTCGGCCGTCAGCGACCTGGACGATGCCGCGTTCTGCCGCTGGCTGACGGTGGAGAAGGGCGTGGCGGCGATCCCGCTGTCGCCGTTCTACGAGTGTCCACCGCCCGGCCAGCGCCTGGCGCGGCTGTGCTTCGCCAAGAACGAGGCCACCCTCGACGCTGCGATCGAACGCTTGCAGAGGCTGTGACATGGACAACCTGCGCATTTCCCTGGTCCAGGGTGAAACCCGCTGGCGCGACCCGGCCGGCAACCGCGAGTACTACGGCGAGTTGATCGCACCCCTGCGTGGCACGACCGACCTGGTGATGCTGCCGGAGACGTTCACCAGCGGGTTCTCGAACGAAGCGATCGACGACGCCGAGACCATGGACGGCCCCACCGTGGACTGGATGCGCGGGCAGGCCCGCCACCTGGGTGCCGCGATCACCGGCAGCGTGCAGCTGCGGGTCGATGAACGGGTGTTCAACCGCTTGCTGTTCGTGACGCCGGATGGCGCGCTGCGCACCTACGACAAACGCCACCTGTTCCGCTATGCGCGCGAGCATGAGCGCTATGCCGCCGGCCGCGACCGGCTCACGGTGGAGTGGAAGGGTTGGCGCATCTGTCCGCAGGTCTGCTACGACCTGCGCTTTCCGGTGTTCTCGCGCAATCGTTTCGATGTGGAGCGGCCGGGGGCGCTGGATTACGACGTGCTGCTGTACGTGGCCAACTGGCCTTCGGCACGCGCCTATGCGTGGAAGACCCTGCTTCGCGCCCGGGCGATCGAGAACCTGTGCTACGTCGCCGGGCTCAACCGGGTCGGCACCGACGGCAACGGCGTGCATTACTCGGGCGACAGCGCGGTGCTGGACTACCTCGGCCATCCGATCAACGAATGCACCGACTTCGAAGTGATCACGACCACCACGCTGCTTGCGGCGGAGCTTGCGGCGCATCGCCAGCGTTTTCCGGCGATGCTGGACGGGGACGCTTTCACGCTGAGCCAGCCGTGACGAATTTGATGCGTTGTATCCGTCCCATGCCGTGGCATCTTGACGACGCCGACTGAAGGGTGAACTGCATGTTCTTCGATTCCTGGGACGGCCTGCTCCGCGTGCTGCTCATCGGCGTCGCCGCCTATGTCGCGCTGATCGTGCTGCTAAGGGTTTCTGGCAAACGCACGCTGACCAAGTTGAATGCCTTCGACCTCGTGGTCACCGTGGCACTCGGATCCACGCTGGCGACGATCGTGCTCAACCGCGATGTCGCGCTCGCCGAAGGGGTACTGGCGTTGGCGCTGCTGATCTTCCTGCAGTACCTGGTCACGTGGCTTTCGGTGCGCTGGCAGGCGGTGCGGCGCGTGGTCGCCAGCGAGCCGACCTTGCTGCTGCACGAAGGCGAATTCCTGCACGCGGCGATGCGGCGCGAGCGCGTCAACGAAGACGAGGTCCGGCAAGCGCTGCGCAAGGAGGGCGTGGACGATCCGGCAGGGGCCCGCGCGGTGGTGCTGGAAAGCGACGGCACCTTCAGCGTCATAGCCGCCAATCGATAGCGGCAACCTTTTAGCCCGGGTAGGGGAAGCGCCTACGTGTCGCTGCTGTCGTCGCGCTGCTTGAACCGGCTGAACACGACGACCACTGCCAGGTTGATGATCGACAGCACGATCGCATGACCCCAGTAGCCAAGGCCGACTGCGGCGCCGATCGCCCCGACCACCCAGATGCTGGCGGCCGAAGCGGTGCCCGACACGTAATCGTCGTGCTTGAGGATCGCGCCGCCGCCGACGAAGCCGATGCCGGTCATCAGGCCCTGCAGCACCCGCGCCATCGCATCGGGCGCGTTGGGCCCTATGAATTGCTCGGCGATCAATACGTACGCGCACGCACCGACCGAGACCAGCGGAAAGGTCCGTATGCCCATGATCCGGCCGTTCTTCTCGCGGTTCCAACCAATTGGCAGTGCAAGCACAAGCGCGCCCAGGAGGGCAAGGTAGTCATCGATGTGCTCGAGCAGGCTTTCCATTCCTGGCTTCTCCTGGCCAAGCCGCCCGGTCGATCAGCGCGGCGGGCGGGGCTTGAACGGCTTGCGTGGGCCGTCCGCGTGCGGTGGCTTGCCTGAGTGTGGCGGTCGTGGACTGCGTGGTGGCGCACCCGCGCGCGGTGCGTGGCTGCCGCGCGCGTCGGCCGGGTCGGCGCGCTGGATCCGCATCGGCTGGCCGGCAACGTAGACCCGCTTGAGGTGCTCCATCAACTCGTTCGGCATGCCTTCGGGCAGGTCGACCAGCGAGTAGTCCTCGCGGATGTCGATGCGGCCGATGTACTTGCTTTCCAGGTCGGCTTCGTTGGCGATCGCGCCGACGATGTTGCCCGGCTGCACGCCATGGCTGTGGCCGACCTCGATGCGGAAGGTCTCCATGCCGACGTCGGTCGGCTTCGCGCTCTCGCGCTCGCGCGCAGGAGGCCGCGGCGACGGGGCCTCGTTCTCGAACAGGCGCTCGCCGGCGTTCTCCGCGCGCGGGGAAGGCGGGGTGAACTGGCGCTCGGCGTGGCGCGCAGGCGGCGCGTTGCGCTCCTCGAAGCTGCGTGGTGCCTGCGGAGCGCGGGGAGCCGGCTCGCGCTGGGCGTGGTCGCGCTCGACGAACTTGCGCGTCGCCGCGCCACGATGCTCGCGCGGGCCGGTTTCGCGTTCGAAAGGCACGCGCTTGGGCGGGCTCAGCAGCAGCGGGTTGTCGCCCTGCACCAGCTTGGCCAGCGCCGCGGCGATCTCGATCGCCGGCACGTTCTGCTCGCGCTCGTAGCGCTCGACCATCTCCCGGAACACGCCCAGGTCGGCGCTTTCCAGCGCGGTGCTGATCTTGCCCAGGAACCGGGTCACGCGCTGGTCGTTGACGTCCTCGACGCTCGGCAGTTCCATCACCTCGATCGGCTGGCGCGTGGCGCGCTCGATCGCGCGCAGCATGCCGCGCTCGCGCGGGGTCACGAACAGGATCGCCTCACCCTTGCGCCCGGCGCGGCCGGTGCGGCCGATGCGGTGGACGTAGTTCTCGGTGTCGTTGGGGATGTCGTAATTGAGGACGTGGCTGATGCGTTCCACGTCGAGCCCGCGCGCGGCGACGTCGGTCGCCACCAGGATGTCGATCTTGCCGTCCTTGAGGTTCTGGATGGTCTTCTCGCGCTGCGCCTGCTGCACGTCACCGTTGATCGCCGCGACCGAAAAGCCGCGCGCCGCGAGCTTGGTGGCCAGTTCCTCGGTGCCCAGCTTGGTCCGCGCGAACACGATCATCGCCTCGAACGGTTCGGCTTCCAGGATCCGGGTCAACGCGTCCAGCTTGTGCACGCCGCTGACCGACCAGTAGCGCTGGCGGATGTTGGGCGCGGTCGAGGTCGTCGACTTGATCGCGATCTCGACCGGATCCTTGAGGTAGGTCTGGGCGATGCGCTTGATCTGGTGCGGCATCGTCGCCGAGAACAGCGCCACCTGGCGCGTGGCGGGGGTCTTCTTGAGCACGTTCTCGACGTCGTCGATGAAGCCCATGCGCAACATCTCGTCGGCTTCGTCCAGCACCAGGCAGCGTAGCTCCGACAGGTCCAGGGTGCCGCGGTCGAGATGGTCGATCACCCGGCCCGGCGTGCCTACCACGACGTGCACGCCCCGCCTGAGCGCGGCCAGCTGCGGGCCGTAACCCTGGCCGCCGTAGATCGGCAGCACATGGAACCCCGGCAGGTGCACCGCGTATTTCTGGAACGCCTCGGCGACCTGGATCGCCAGTTCACGCGTCGGGGCCAGCACCAGTGCCTGCGGCTTGAACTGCTTCGGGTCGATCTGGGCGAGGATCGGCAGCGCGAATGCGGCGGTTTTGCCGGTACCGGTCTGGGCCTGGCCGAGTACGTCGCGGCCGGCCAGCAGCGGCGGGATGGTCGCGGCCTGGATCGGCGACGGGGACTCGTAGCCGACATCCGACAGTGCGCGCAGCAGCGGCTCGGAAAGGGCGAGGTCGGTGAACCTGATGTCGGCGGGGGCGGGTGTTGCGGGCGTCTCGGCGCTCATGGGAATGCTCTGGCAGCGCCGGCAATGCCGGTCGGGAAGACCGCATAGTGTAGCGGGGCGCGCGTTGGCAATCGATGTTCGCGCGTGGCTGCGGTGCGTTGCGAGCGATCCAATACGGCGCGGAAACCGCGAACGGAGCCTGAATCAGCGCAAGCCTATGGTCACCGGACCCGGCTGGCGTTCCCGGGGTCGAACAGCGGGTCGATCGCCGGGAAGCCGGATTGCAGGCAGCCCGCCGGTCAGCCGGTGCGGTGGGAAGTACGCACCACCGCTCAGCCAGGGCTTACGCGGGGTTCTGGCTGTCCGCTTCGCCTGCGGGGCGTTCGCCGTGCTCCGGCGGGTTGGCTGCGTCCTTGGCAGCCTGCTTTTTTGCGAGTTTCTCGTCGGTCTTCTTCTTCTTGGCGATCTCGCGCTGGCGCTTCTCGAAGGAATAGTTGGGCTTGGCCATGGGCACAATCTCGTCGGTGGAATCGCCCCAGTTTAAGCCATGCGGCCGCACGGCGCCGTGGCGCCGCGTTGCGGGCTTGGTTCGACACGCGTCCCCTTCATCGGCAGAGAGTTGATTTCGCCGGCGATCACAGCAATACAGGGGTCATGCTCAGGTTCAATTTCGACAATGCGTTCGTTCGCGTCCTGCCGGGCGACCCGGAATCCGGCCCGCGCCTGCGTCAGGTCGCGGCGCTGTGGTCGTCGGTCGAACCGACCCCGGTGGCGGCACCACGGCTGCTGGCGCATTCGGCGGAAATGGCCGTGCGGCTCGACCTGGCCGAGGCCGATGTGGCTTCGCCGACATTTGCCGAAGTGTTCGCCGGCAACACGCTGCTGCCGGGCATGCAGCCGTTTGCGGCCAACTATGGCGGCCACCAGTTCGGGCATTGGGCCGGTCAGCTCGGAGATGGGCGCGCGATCAGCCTTGGTGAGGTGATCAACGCTGCAGGTGAGCGCTGGGAACTGCAGCTCAAGGGTGCCGGGCCGACCCCCTATTCGCGCAGCGCCGACGGCCGCGCGGTGTTGCGGTCCTCGGTCCGCGAGTTCCTGTGCAGCGAGGCGATGCACCACCTCGGGGTGCCGACGACGCGCGCGTTGAGCCTGGTCGGCACCGGCGAGACGGTGGTGCGCGACATGTTCTACGACGGCAATCCCGGGCCAGAACCCGGCGCGGTCGTGTGCCGGGCGGCGCCCTCGTTCATCCGCTTCGGCAACTTCGAACTGCCGGCCTCGCGCGGCGATCTCGGGCTGCTGAGGCAACTGGTGGATTTCTGCATACGGCGCGACTTTCCCCAGTTCGCCGATGAACCCGACGACCAGTCGCGCCATGCGGCCTGGTTCGGCGAGGTCTGCGCGCGCACTGCGGTGATGATCGGCCACTGGATGCGGGTCGGCTTCGTCCACGGGGTGATGAACACCGACAACCTCTCGATCCTGGGGCTGACGATCGATTACGGCCCCTATGGCTGGATCGACAACTACGATCCCGACTGGACCCCGAACACCACCGACATCCAGCACCGTCGCTACCGCTTCGGCCATCAGCCGCAGGTGGCGTACTGGAACCTCGGGCGGCTGGCCGGGGCGCTGTCGCCGCTGTTCACTGATGTCGCCCCGTTGCAGGCAGGACTGCAGCGCTACGTGGACACGTACACGGCGGCGGACCGCGACAACACCGCGCGCAAGCTCGGCCTGGCCGAGTGCCGCGAGGACGACATCGCGCTGATGCAGGCCCTGCAGCACCTGCTGCAGGGCAACGAAGTGGACATGACGCTGTTCTTTCGTGGCCTGGCCGACGTGGATCTGGCCGCGCCGACGCTCGAGCCGTTGCGCCACGCGTTCTATGACGATGCCAAGCGCGAAGCCGCGCAGCCGCAGTTCCTGCAGTGGCTGGCGCGCTACGCGGCGCGACGGGCCGAGGACCCGTCGACTCCGGCCGAACGGCGCGCGCGCATGCAGGCGGCAAATCCGCAGTACGTCCTGCGCAACTATCTCGCGCAGCAGGCGATCGACCGGGCGGAGCAGGGCGACGTGGGCGGTGTGGTCGAACTGCTGGAGGTGATGCGGCGTCCCTACGAGGAGCAACCCGGGCGCGAGGCGTATTCGCAGCGCCGACCCGGGTGGGCGCGCGATCGGGCGGGGTGCTCGATGCTTTCGTGCAGTTCCTGAGCGAAGCGGAACCTGAATGGGCACGCCAGCCCTGGCGGCGGGTAAACCCGGTGTTCACACGCAGTGGCGATGATCGGAGGGGTCCGCCAATTCAGGAGTACGCGTCATGACGTTGTTGTCGAACACCACCAGCCCCGTGGGGCGCGTGCTCGCACTGGCGGCTTTGCTGCTTTTTCTCGGCGGTTGCGCCACCTATGGGCCGGGCGCCGGCTACCCGGGCGCCGGCTATCCCGATCAGGGGCGCTACCCACAGCAGCCCTATCCCGATGACCGCCACGGCAGCCAGACGCTCACTGCGACCGTCGACGCGGTCGACCCCCGATCGCAGCGACTGCTGCTGGTCACCCAGTCGGCCTACGGCGCCACCGGCTCGCGCGTCGAGGTGTATTACGACCGCAACACCCAGTTGTATTACCAGGGCCGCGCAGTGGCGGTCGAAGGTCTCGAGCGCGGCGACGTGATCCGGGTGCAGACCGCGCAATCGGGTGGTCGCCTGTGGGCGCGCACCATCGAGGTGGTCCACAACGTGCGCGACAGCGCCGGCGGCGGGCAGTACGGCAACGAGCTGCGCGGTACGGTCGGTTACATCGATCCGCGTACCCGCACCATCGAGCTCGACAGCGGTGGTTATGGCGGGTCGTACAGCGGCAGCCGCACTCGGCTGCGCTACGACGAGCGGACCGTGGTGGAGTACCAGGGCCGTCGGTATCGCCCCGAGGACCTCGACCGCGGTGACCTCGTGAGGGTCCAGGCGCGACAGATCGGCGGCAATGAATGGCTGGCCGAGCGGATCATCGTCGAGCGCAGCGTCCGTACGCGCTAGCAGGCTGCAGAGGGCAGGCGAGCGGGATGCCGCTCGCCTTGCTGCGGGATTCGTCCGGACGACTCAGCCGCCGATCGCGCGGTCCACGATGGAACGGGCGCCAGGCCGGATGGCCAGCGCCCGTAAATTCCGGTTCCCGCAACGGCTCGTGAACGAAATCGCCCCGAGCGCGATGCCGGGGGGCACATCAATCCGGCGCGAACGCCTTGTTCGCCTTCTTGTCCTTCTTGTCGGCCTTCTTTTCCTTCATGGTCTTGGCCGGCTTCTTCTTTTCGCTCTTCTTCTGGTCCATGCCCTTGCTCATGGCGCTCTCCTCGGTTCGCTGGCGTTGTCCACGGCGGACACAGCGATTCAGCGCGGTGAGTATGCACTCGGCCTGAGGTTTTTTTGAACGGCGGCCGGTACGAACCACCGCGGGGCCGGTGGATGCGGCCCCAGCCCGGTAGAATGGGCCATGCCTTTGATTACCTTGAATAGCGTCGACTACAGCGTCGGCGGCCCGCTCCTGCTCGAGAACGTCGAGCTGTCCATCGAACCCGGCGAGCGTATCGCCCTGATCGGCCGCAATGGCGCCGGCAAGTCGACCTTGCTGCGCCTGCTGTCGGGCACGATCCAGGCCGACGAGGGCGAGATCCGCCGCGAAGGCGGCACCCGCATCGCCCGGCTCGAGCAGGAGGTCCCCAAGGACGCGACCGGCACCGTGTTCGACGTGGTCGCCGCAGGCATGGGCGAGCTTGGCGCATGGCTGGCCGAGTACCACCACCTGAGCCACGCCGAGGAATTCGACGCCGAGGCGATGGGCAACGTCCAGACCAAGATCGAGGCCGCCGACGGCTGGAGCGCCGACCAGCGCGTGGTCGAGACGCTCGACAAACTCAGCCTTGACGGCGACGCCGCGTTCGCCGGGCTGTCTGGCGGCATGAAGCGCCGCGTGCTGCTCGCGCGCGCGCTGGTGTCGGCGCCGGACCTGCTGCTGCTGGACGAGCCGACCAACCACCTCGACATCGAGGCGATCGACTGGCTCGAGGAGTTCCTGAAATCGTCGTGGAAGGGCGCGCTGGTGTTTGTGACCCATGACCGGCGCTTCCTGCGCGCGCTGGCGACGCGGATCGTCGAGATCGATCGCGGCCAGGTCACCAGCTGGCCCGGCGACTGGGCCAACTACGAGCGCCGCCGCGAGGAACGCCTGAACGCCGAGGCGCAGGAAAACGCGCGCTTCGACAAGATGCTCGCGCAGGAAGAGGTGTGGATCCGCCAGGGCATCAAGGCGCGCCGCACCCGCGACGAAGGCCGCGTGCGCCGCCTCAAGGCGATGCGCAGCGAGCGCGCGGGTCGCCGCGACCTCACCGGCAACGTGCGCATGGACCTGGCCCAGGCCGAATCGTCGGGCAAGAAGGTGATCGAGGCCAAGAAGGTCTCGTTCGGCTACGGCGGGCGGTTGCTGCTGGACGATGTCTCCACCACGATCTTCCGCGGCGACCGCATCGGCCTGATCGGCCCCAATGGCAGCGGCAAGACCACGCTGCTCAAGGCCCTGCTTGGCGAGCTGCAGCCCACTGCGGGCGAGATCCGCACCGGCAGCAACCTGCAGATTGCCTATTTCGACCAGTACCGGGCGACCCTGCGCGAGGACTGGAACGCCCTGGAGAACGTGTCCGAGGGCCGCGAGTTCGTCGAAGTCGGTGGCCGCCAGAAGCACGTGATCGGCTACCTGCAGGACTTCCTTTTCACCCCCGAACGCGCGCGTGCGCCGATCACCCGGTTGTCGGGCGGCGAGCGCAATCGCCTGCTGCTGGCCAAGCTGTTCGCGCAGCCGTCCAACCTGCTGGTGATGGACGAACCGACCAACGACCTCGACGTCGAGACGCTCGAGCTGCTGGAGGAACTGCTGGGCGAGTACCCCGGCACCCTGCTGCTGGTCAGCCACGACCGCGACTTCCTCGACAACGTGGTGACCTCGACCCTGGTGATGGAAGGCGAGGGTCGCGTCGGCGAATACGTCGGCGGCTACAGCGACTGGCTGCGCCAGCGTCGCGTGCCGGGCGCCGTTGTGGCGGCCAGGTCCAGCGGCATGCCGGTATCACCGATCGCGACCTCCGTGAACGTGGCCCCGGCCCCGAAGCGCAAGCTGAGCTACAAGCAGGCGCGCGAACTGGAACAGCTGCCGCTGCAGATCGAGGCGCTGGAGGCGCGGCTGGCGACGTCGACCGCGGCGATGAACGACCCCTTGTTCTACCAGCGCGATGCTGCCGCGATTACCGCCGACAACACGGCGATGTCGGAGTTGCAGGCGCAGCTGGACGCGGCCTACGCGCGCTGGGAAGAGATCGAAGCCGCCGAGGACTGATCCGGCAGGATCAAGGCTCGTCGGAGGAGGCTCGCGCTTGCGCGCCTCGCTGCCACGGCCAACGCCCCTCCAGCTCCATCTCCAGGGCATGCTCAGGAACGTGCGGATCAGCACGATCACGCCCAACACCAGCACGCTCTCCATGGTCGGATCGACCGCGACGGTGCGGATGATGTCGGCGGCGATCAGCATTTCCAGCCCCAGCAGGACCCCCCGGCCGACGTCCTGGCGCAGCTGACGGAAGCGGTCGCGTGCAGTCTTGCGTTCCGGGTGCGGCCATCGGCGGGTTGATCGAACTGCGCGGTGCTTGCCAGCGATGGGCCTGGCGCGCGTTAATCGTGGCACCGCATCAGGAAGCCACGTCATGCACATGGTCTCGCGAATTCTCGGCGGCGCTGTCGTCGCCAGCGCAATGCTGGTCGCTCGCGTCGCCCGGGCCGAGGTCATCGATTCGTCGGCCATCGGGTTCACCGTCGAGAACCGCCAGGTCGTGCCGGTGGACGCTGCCACCGCCTGGCACGCGCTGGTCGAAGAGGTCGATCGGTGGTGGCCGAAGGATCACAGCTGGTGGGGCAGTGAGTCGACGTTGTCGATCTCTCCGCGTGCCGGCGGCTGCTTTTGCGAGTCGGCCGGTGAGCGCGAAGCCGTGCACATGACGGTAGCTTTCGTCGAGCCCGAAAAGACCCTGCGCCTGCTCGGTGGCCTCGGCCCGCTGCAGGGAATGGGCCTGCACGGCGCGATGGAATTTCGACTGGCGCCGGCGGAGGACGGCGGCACCAGCATCACCTTGCACTACCGCGTCGGGGGTTACAGCCCCGATGAGCTGGGCGGGTTCGCACCGGTCGTCGACCGGGTGCAGGGCGTGCAGTTGAAAGGTCTGGCTGACTACCTGCGCCAGGCGGCTGCCCCTCAGCGCTGAAATTCGCCTTTGGACAGATGCGGCACGACCGCGCTGCGACGCCTGTGATGCAAGCCTGCGGACCATCCATGCACGATCCAACGCCCGCCAACTCCGATCTGTGCGAAGCACGAGGCAGCCACCGCCTGTTCTTCGCGCTGTGGCCGGACGACGCCACGCGGGTCGCGATCGCGGCCGCCGCTGCGCGATTGCGAATCCGTGCGCACGGTGGCCGCTGGACGGCGGTGGATCGTTACCATTTGACCCTGCAGTTCCTCGGCACCTGGTCGCAATTGCCCGAATCGCTGGTCCATGCGGCCTGTACCGCGGCGGCGGGTGTTCGCGCACCGGGGTTCTCGATCACCCTGGACCGCATCGGCAGCTTTCGCACCCGATCGCACATCTGGTGGCTTGGCTGTCAACGCCCGGAGCCGCTGCTCCGGCTGCGCGAGGTTTTGATCGGCGCGCTGGAAAACCAAGGCCTGCCGGCAGCACCGGCGGCGTTCGTCCCCCATGTCAGCCTGGTGCGCGGTGCCCGCCGACCACCACCGCGTGACGCAGGCATCGTCCCCATCGTCTGGCCGGTGCATGGCTTCGCGCTGATCCACAGTGAATCCGGCGCACGCGATGCCTACCGCGTGCTGGGCAACTGGCCTCTGGCGTCCGGGTGACCCGGGCCGGCAGGCGGGAGGGTTCAGTCGCCGAGGAACCTGCCGCAACCGCGATAGGTCGTGTCGCCAACGTCGAGGGTGACGCTGGTGTCGTAGCTGCGGTCACTCATGCCATCCGAGCATGCCTCGCGCCGGATCCGCAACACGACGATGCTGCCATCGGTGGCGGTGCCGTGGTATCCGAAGGCATCGCCATCGAGCGCGACCGCATGCGGCACCTCGATCTTGCGATCACCGTAGTCGAGCGTTGCATGCAATGCCGCATTGGCGCCGCCGTCGACCTCGGCGTACCAGCCCGGCTCGTTGCCGACCGCACGAAACGTCACGCCACGCGCGGCGGCGGCGTCCCACGGCGATGCGGGCTCACCCGTGGCGACGACGGCGGCTGGCTCCGGCTGGTCGGGCACGGCGGCGTCGATCGTGCCGTCGCCAGATGCCTGGCAGGCGACCAGCAGCAGGGCGAGCGACCCTGCCAGCAACAGGCGTGGCGATAGAGCATTGGGCATGGTTGGCTCCTGGTGTCCGCGGGTCCTCAGCTTGCATCCCGCGCGGTCGGCGTGGCGTCAGGGCGATCAGGGTTCAGTGCGCGGCGCGCGGTCGACGCGCAGCACCGGATACAGGTTGAACCGCTCGTCCCAGGCACTGTGGCGGCGGTAGAAGAAATCCAGTCGCGCCCGGGCGTCGCCGGCGAATTCGGGGTCTTCCTCGACGCGCTGCTCGAATGCACGGCGCAGCCCGGGATCGGTCGACAGCATCTGCCGCGCGACTTCCTCGGCCACATAGTCTTCCATGTACTCCTTGCGCTCGAACGCATTGTTGAACTCGCCCCACGCCGCCAGCGAGTCCGGGGCCTGTGGCTCCAGCAAGGCCACGACCAGGCGTGCACGTGCCTGCGCGATCGGCACGAACAGCGCGCCGGCGCCGATCGGCTGCGTTTCGGGCGTCCACGCGCCGGTGAAATTCGCGGTCTGGTGGCCTTCGACGGGGCGCGCGGAGAACTCGACCGTGTCCGCGCGAAATGCCTCGACCTGCACGTTCGGCGACGACTGGTCGATTCGGCGATATTCGATCCCATGCAGCGCAAGCCGTGGCGCCACCCAGTCGGCGTGCGCGGCGGGAACGACATAGCCTGCCTTTGGCGCGTCGACGCTACGGCCGGGTTGCATCTGGTCGCGCAGCGGAACCTTCCACACTTGCGGCCGGGTGTCGTCGTAGCGCGTCATCAGCGCGCCCGACACCGCCGACGGCGTGCGCGTGTAGGCGTAGCCGCGGAAATCGATGGTGCGTACGGTGTCGTCGGCTTTGTAGTCCAGCGCCACCGGCTTTCCGCCAAGCCCGGCGGCGCGGGTGTCGGCTGCATCCGCGAGCAAACGCCAGTCCGGCCCCTTGGCCGCCATCAGTTCGAGCATCGCCACCACCGTGTTGCGGGTGGTGCGCACGCGCTGCGGGTACGGCTTCCAGGAGTGGGTTTCCACCAGCATTCCGAACCGGTTGCGCAGCGGCATGTAGCCATGCGAGAACCGCGGCGGCGCGACCCCGTCGACGAAGCCGGAGGCAGGGTTGTCGTTCTCCACGAACGAGGGATAGAACGGCAGCGGCAACGAACCGTGGGTGGCGAGGCGATCCAGCACGGCGCCACGCATCTCACGTCCGGCCGCACGCATCGCGTTGTCGCCGCTGTTGACGGGTTCGACCTGGATCGAGATGTCGTGCTCGAACTTGGCGCCATTGGTGACATGCAGGTCGACGTACGCCAGCGGGTCCCACCGGTCGATCAGTGCCAGCATCGCCTGCATCTCCGGCGAATCGGCCTTCGCGTAGTCGCGGTTGAGGTTGTAGTTCTGGGCGGTGGTGCGCCATCCCATCTGCTCGGGGCCGCGCTGGTTGGGCCGGTTCCAGGCACCGAAGCGTTCGTGGCCATCGACGTTGAACACAGGCACGAACAACAGCACCTGCCTGTCCAGCGCACCGGGCGCGGCCTCGCCGTCGAGCGCCTGGCGCAGCGCCAGGAAGCCCGCATCCTT
Organism: Lysobacter sp.; assembly: GCA_035465455.1. Lineage (GTDB taxonomy): Bacteria > Pseudomonadota > Gammaproteobacteria > Xanthomonadales > Xanthomonadaceae > Lysobacter_K. Next base: position 7,662 of record DATHRJ010000377.1, on the reverse strand, counting down.
GCCGTCGATCTCGCCGGCATGGATGCCGCCCTGCACCAGCATTACCGGCAATTTGCGCGCGCGCGCGGCGGGCGCGGTCAAGGCCCCGGACCGGGACACCACCAGCAGTTTCATCGGCCGGCCTTCGGGCGTGGTGCCGAAATCCTGGCACCGCACCGCGTCCGGATAACGCCGCGCGAAACCCTCGCACAGCGCGATGACCTCCTCGTAACGGCCGGTCCGGACAAAGCCGCTGCGTTCGGCGACGGTGGTGAGCGCGGCTTCGGCCGCGGTCACAGGCGCCCCGGTGGTGGCGAGCAGGGCGGCAACGGCACCGGCGCAAAGCAGGAGGAGTCTCATCGGGAGTCGGTCTCGAGAACAACGGGATGGGGGCGATGGTAGCGGAGCCCCATCTTCGCGGTCGTGCCCTGCCACGCGGTGGTTGCGTCCAATAGACTGCCAGTCCCTCCCGCCTGGAATATCCCATGTACACGCTCTACTACGCGCCCGGGGCCGCCAGCATGGTGGTGCACTGGCTGCTGATCGAACTCGATCTGCCGCATCGCCTGCAACGGCTCGATCTGGCCGCGCGCGAGCACAAGCAGCCGGGGTACCTGGCACTCAACCCCAGTGGCGTGGTCCCGACATTGCTGATCGATGGACAGCCCTTCACCGAGGCCGCGGCGCTGCTGATGATTCTGGCCGATGCCAAGCCGGAAGCCGGCCTGGCGCCGGCGAGCGGCGATCCGCAGCGCGCGTCCTACTACCAGTGGATGCTGCACCTGGCCAATGCGGTGCAACCGCTGTTCCGGCAATGGTGGTACCCGGCGGAAGCCGCCGGCGAGGCGAACGCGGCGACCGTACAGGCACATGTCGCGCCACAGATCGAGGCGGCGTGGCAGCGCATCGATGCGCATCTTGCCTCCTCGGGCCCGTACCTGCTGGGCGAGCGCATCAGCGCGGCCGACTTCTATCTGACGATGCTGATGCGCTGGTCGCGCAACATGCCGCGCCCGGCGCACGAGTGGACGCATCTTGGCGCGCTGGCCACGCGCATGAAGGGGCGTGCGTCGTTCAAGACGCTGTACGCGCGGGAAGGTCTCAGCGACTGGTCGTGAGCGCCCGCCAACGCGCTCCTGGCCGGGTGTGTGCGACGCCGTCCCGGCGCCGCCAGGTCATCGGTTTTGCAACCCGGTCGGCATGACCATCCGGTGGCGGCATCCGCCGGGACCGGGTGATCGGTTAGGCTTGCGGGCCCGCCGCATCCGCGTGCGGGCCTTGAGGATCGATCGCGAAGGATTCGCACCGACACAGCGACTGGACCACGAGCACACCAGATGACGATCACCGCCGAAGAAGCCACCGCGACCGTCGCCGGCTCAAACGCCAGCACCGGCAAGATGCCGGCGCAGATCCCGTACATCATCGGCAACGAAGCTTGCGAGCGCTTCAGTTTCTACGGGATGCGCAACATCCTGACGCCGTTCCTGGTGACGACGCTGCTGTTGTCGGCGCCGCTGGCCGAACGCGCCGGCATCGCCAAGGACATCTTCCACACGTTCGTGATCGGCGTGTACTTCTTCCCGCTGCTCGGCGGCTGGATCTCCGACCGGTTCTTCGGCAAGTACAACACCGTGCTGTGGCTGTCGATGGTCTACGTCGCCGGCCACGCCTGCCTGGCGATATTCGAAGACAGCCCCAGGGGCTTCTACACCGGCCTGTTCCTGATCGCATTGGGTTCTGGCGGGATAAAACCCCTGGTCTCGGCCTTCGTTGGCGATCAGTTCGACCAGACCAACAAGGCCCGGGCGAAACTGGTCTATGACGCGTTCTACTGGACGATCAATTTCGGCTCGTTTTTCGCCTCGTTGCTGATGCCGATCTTCCTGCGCAACTACGGCCCCAGTGTCGCCTTCGGCATCCCCGGCGTGCTGATGTTGATCGCCACGGTGATTTTCTGGATGGGCCGGCGCAAGTACGTGCACGTGCCGCCGGCACCGCCCGATCCCGATTCGCTGGTCAACGTCGCGCGCACCGCCTTGACCCGCCGCGACCCGGGCCAGTCGCGGCCGGGCCTGGTGGTTGCGGGTATCGGCGGGCTGCTCGCCATCGGCGCGTTGATGCTGATCCCACAACTGGGCTTCGTGATCGCCGCGCTGATCGCGCTGGGCCTGCTGATCGGCTTCGGCGGCATCGGCACCTCGATGCAGCTGGAACGGGCGCGCGGCCTGCATCCGGATCCGGCCGTGGACGGCGTCCGCGCGGTGCTGCGCATCCTGATCGTGTTCGCGCTGGTCACCCCGTTCTGGTCGCTGTTCGACCAGAAGGCCTCGACCTGGATCCTGCAGGGCAACGAGATGGTCATGCCGCACGCGTCGTGGTGGTGGCCGAGCTGGCTGGTCAAGGAGCCCGCGCAGATGCAGGCGCTGAATCCGCTGCTGGTCATGCTGCTGATCCCGTTCAACCACATCGTGCTGTATCCGGCGCTCAAGCGCATGGGCTTCGAGCCGACGGCCCTGCGGCGCATGGGCTTCGGCATCGCCGCCGCGGGCATGTCATGGGTGGCCGCCGGCGCGCTGCAGTTGGGACTTGATGGCGGCATGCCGGTGTCCATCGCCTGGCAGGTGTTGCCGTACGTGCTGCTGACGTTCGGCGAGGTGCTGGTGTCCGCGACCGGCCTGGAGTTCGCCTACAGCCAGGCGCCCAAGCCCATGAAGGGCGTGATCATGAGCTTCTGGCTGCTGTCGGTGACGTTCGGCAACCTGTGGGTACTGATGACCAACGCCAGCGTGCGCAGTCCGGCGGTGATCGAGCAGATCGCCAGCACCGGCCTGAGCGAGACCGCGTTCCTGATGTTCTTCTTTGCCGGCTTCGCCTTCCTTGCCTCGCTGGTGTTCGCGCTGTACGCGCGCAGCTACCCGATGCAGGACCACTACCGCATTGCCTGAGGAATACCGATGCTGACCTACCTGATCATCGGCGCGACCGTGCTGGTGTCCTGGCTGGCGTTCAACAATCCGCGCCTGCTGGATCGCCTGATCCTGTGGCCTCCCGCGATCGACCGCAACAAGCACTACGACCGCCTGCTCACCCACGGCTTCATCCACGCCGACTGGCAGCACCTGCTGTTCAACATGATCACGCTGTTCTTCTTCGGTCGCTACATCGAGCCGTTCTTCGCCGATTACCTGGGCCCGCTGGGCTTCGTGATGTTCTATCTGTCGGCGATCGTGATCGCGATCCTGCCGACCTACATGCGCCATCGGCACGACCCGGGCTACCGCAGCCTCGGCGCCTCGGGCGGGGTGTCGGCGGTGCTGTTCGCCTTCATCCTGATCAACCCCTGGAACCTGATCTTCATCTTCTTCCTGCCGGTGCCGGCGATCGTCTACGGCGTCGCCTTCGTGGGCTATTCGTTCTGGGCCGACCGCCAGGGCGGCGGCAACACCAACCACAACGCGCACCTGTCCGGGGCGATCTACGGCGTGTTGTTCATGCTGCTGATGGAGCCGCGCGTGGGCGGCGTGTTCCTGCAGCGCCTGATGTCGCCATCGTTCGGCTGACCTGTCTTCACGAATCCAGCCTGGTGCCCGGGCGGTGTTCGGCATCGTGCGGATCCTTGCTGTAGGCCTGCTCCAGGCGCCGGTAGACCACGGAGTCGATCCGCGCGAGTTCGTCGCGGTCGACCAGGTGGCTGCCGCGGGCCAGTTGCGACGCGAGTTCGTACAGGCGCGCAACCAGGGCGTCGTCGCTGAAGGAATCCACCGAGGTGTTGGGCGGCTCGGTCATGTACCGGCTCCGAAACGGAAATGGGGGGCAATGCTCTTCAACGTGGCATCGGCGAATTGGAGGCCGCAAAGCAGCCTCCGCCGCCGGGATCCCGGGCAGCCGGGTTTGCGCTTGTGGCGATTGAGCGCCGATCTTCCCGCAACAGCACTCACCCGGCGTGCATGTCGGGCCTGCTTTCATCGTGACGAGCCCCTAGATGGAGAACGCCGCGATGGCCGTGACACGCGACCAGGCCCGCCGCCTGCTGAGCGAATCGGAGATGACGCTGTTCAGCGAAAGCCGAAACCCCGCGCTGCGCTCGTTCAGCGCGCGGGAACTGACCCGACGAGTCGAACGGGCGCGCAAGCTGCGCGACAAGTCCCGCGATCTGCTGCAGCGCCAGCGGCTGGGTTCACGCCAGCGCACTGGCAGCAAGGCAGGCGCGACCGGCAAGGCGAACGAACGCACCGCGCGCAAGGGCGACGTGCTCGAGGACATCCTGCAGCGCTTCGAAGGCCGACTACAGGAAGTGCGGGTCGCGGACGAAGCCGCCAGTGGCCGGGCCACGGCCGGTGCAAGTCCGTCGAAGCGGGCCACCGCGCGGCCAGCGGCGCGCAAGAAGGCGGAGCCAGCCCAGGCAGCACCGCGCAAGGCCGCCAGCAAGGCGGCCGGGGCTCCGTCCTCCGGCGCTGCGAAGACGCCCCGCACCACGAGCGGCCGGGCGACCACGGGCCGCGCCACCGCCGCGCCTGCAGGTTCGGCACGAAAATCGGCCAGGCGGCAGGGCAAGACGGCGATCACGCCGGAGCAGGCGATGGCGCAGACCCGCGAACTGCTGGAGGCCAAGCAGCAACGTGATCGCGAGCTGCGCCCCTATCAAGTGCTGGACGAGCAGGGCCAACCGGGGCAGCCGGAGCCCGGCTACCAGTCGGGATCGGCGAAATCCAAGGCCCAGGAACTGCACGCGGGGGAGGCCCGGCTGGAGCCGATCCACGGCAGCATCAGTACCCGTGACCGGCAGAGCCAGGGCAAGCGCGACCACCGGTGAGGGCGCAGCGCGCCCGGCAAACCTTTCAGGAGGAATCCATGACCCACAGTTCCGCGCCGGCAGCAGCGATGGCGATCGAGCACGAAAACGACCGTTTCGTGGCAAGCGTCGACGGCATCCAGGCCCGTCTGGACTATCGCCTCGAGGGCGAACGCATGGTGATCAGCCACACGGAGGTCCCCGAAGCCATCGCTGGGCGGGGCATCGCCGGCAAGCTGACCCGCGCCGCGTTCGAACACGCCCGCGCCCAGGGCTGGCTGGTGAGGCCGGCATGCGCATATGCCGCCGGCTGGGCCGAGCGACACCCGGAGTACGGCTCGCTGCTGGCCTGAAGCGCCTCGGCGGGATCCGTGCCGGGACTGGCCGGAGCATGCCCGCTCGCCAAGTGCACGGGCTTGTGACAGCCTGTGCGCCCGATTCTTCCGGCTGCCGTTGCGCATGCGCCTCAACAAACACATCAGCGAGACCGGCTTCTGCTCGCGTCGAGAAGCCGACCGCCTGATCGCCGAGGGCCGGGTCACCGTCAACGGCATCCGCGGCCGGGTCGGCTCGGAAGTGGGGGAGGGCGACGAGGTCAAGGTCGATGGCCAGGCGCTGAAGGTGCGCAAGGTCGCCAGCGGCCAGCGCCAGCACGTCTACATAGCGCTGAACAAGCCGGTCGGGATCGTCTGCACCAGCGAGTCGGCGATCAAGGACAACATCATCCATTTCGTCGGCCACGAGCGCCGGATATTTCCGGTGGGCCGGCTCGACAAGGATTCGGAAGGCTTGATCCTGCTGACCAGCAACGGCGACATCGTCAATGAGATCCTGCGCGCCGAGAACAAGCTCGAGAAGGAATACCTGGTCGCGGTGAACAAGGAGGTCACCGACGAGTTCCTGCGCGGCATGGCCCGCGGAGTGCCGATCGGCGACCAGGTCACGCTGCCGTGCAAGACCGGTCGCCTTGGCAAGTACGGGTTCCGGATCGTGCTGGTGCAGGGGCTCAACCGGCAGATCCGGTTGATGGCGGCGCACTTCCGCTACCGGGTCAAGCAGTTGATCCGCGTGCGGATCGGCAACGTCAAGCTCGCGCATCTCAAGACAGGGCAGTGGCGCAACCTCACGGACGCTGAACTGCGGGGCTTGCTGCCAAACCGCACCGACTGGTAGTCGCCCACGGCAGAGTGCGGCGCGTCGTGCCGCGACGCTCGCCACGACTTCGTGCATTCCAGCGTCACGTCACCGCGGATAAGGTCGGCGCCATCCCCAGAAAGGACGGACCCTTATCCATGAAGCATCCGGGAGCGATACGTGCATGCATGTTCCTGCTGATGGCGGTTGCCATGTTCGGCTGCAAGCGCGAGCCTTCCGAGGCGGCCACCACGCAGTCCGGACCGGATGCGGTCGAGGCGGCCGCATCGAAGAAGCCGGTGAAGCTGGAGGACGTGCTGGAGATCACTCCGGACTACGTGGTCGGCATCAGCTATCCGGAACCGGCAGTCCCGTATCCGGAGCTCGCGGCGGAGATGAAACGCTATGCCCAGGGCGCTCATGCGCAGTTCCTTGAGGCGGTGCGGGCGCGCGCCGACGACGGCGAGGAAAAAACACTGTACGACCTCTCGTTGAGCTTCAGCCAGATCGTCGATTCGCCGCAGGTGGTGGCCTATGCCGCCGAAGGCAGTAGTTTCACCGGAGGCGCGCACGGCACGCCATTGCTCGCGCGTTTCATCTGGCTGCCGCAACAGGGCAGGCGCCTGGGGCCCACCGATCTCGTACCCGATGCCGAAGGCTGGGAAGACATTTCCGTCTATGTGCGCGAGGAACTGCACACCGCGCTGTCGCAACGCGTGGATGCCGACGAACTGGGCCCTGGCGAGCGCGCCGAGGTCATCAAGAGCGCGGGACGCATGATCGACGATGGGACCACCCCGGATCCGGGGAACTTCGCCAACATCGAGCCGGTGGTCAATGCAGGCGGAAAGCTGACGGCACTGCGATTCGTGTTCGCGCCTTACCAGGTGGGCCCGTACGCCGATGGTGTGCAGACGGTCGAGGTGCCTGCCTCGGTGCTGCTGCCGCACGTGGCGGCCCAGCATCGGGACCTGTTCGCCCAAAGCTGAGGCAACCGTCCACCCGACGGATCCACCGAGGCTGCAAAGCAGAACGCCCGGATTGCTCCGGGCGTTCTGCTTGTTGCGCTGGTGCCGGCAGCCTTAGTTACTTTCGGGCAGCACTTCCGGCGCGGGCGCGGGCGGCATCGCCGGAACGTCCATGTCGTCGACCAGCGGGCCCTGGAGCCCGCGGCGGACCAGCAGTGGCTCGATCTTCGGCTCGGCGCCGGTGAAGTCGCGGAACAGCTGCAGCGCATCCTTGCTGCCGCCCTGCGACAGCAGCGTCGCACGGAAGCGGTCGCCGTTCTCACGGGTCAGGCCGCCGTTGTTCTTGATCCAGTCGACCGTGTTCGCGTCCAGCACTTCCGACCAGATGTACGCGTAGTAGCCGGCCGCGTAGCCGCCCATGATGTGGCTGAAGTAGGGCGTCTTGTAGCGCGGCGGGACCGGAGCGTAATCGGTGCCGTTGGCCTTGAGCGCCGCGGCCTCGAACGCCATCACGCCATCGGCGGACGGGATCTCGTCGGCATCGGCCTGGTGCCAGCTCTGGTCGAGCATCGCCGCACCGAGGTACTCGGTGGTGGTGAAGCCCTGGTTGAACTTCGACGAGGCCAGCACCTTGTCCAGCAAGGCCTGCGGCATCGGCTCGCCCGTCTCGTGGTGCTTGGCGTAGTTGGCCAGCACCGAGGGCCAGTCGGCCCACATCTCATTGACCTGCGAGGGGAACTCGACGAAGTCGCGCGGCACGCTGGTGCCGCTGAAGAACGGGTACTT
>DATHRJ010000376.1:0-6966 GCA_035465455.1 Lysobacter sp. | reverse complement strand
GTTGCGGATGTCGTAGCTGCCGAAATTGGTCTGCTCGGCCTCGTTGTTGCTGTGGGCGAAGTTGAGGTCCCAGAACCAGCCGCGCTCGCCGACGTCGAACACGCCTTCCACGCCGGCGCCGACGTACCAGGTGTCGACCTGCTGCTCGAACACGCGTGGCCCGCCCTCGACCGGGCGGCGGCCGATCAGGATCAGGTTGCGGTCGGCGGCGGGCGTGGTCAGGCGGCCATCGAGGTCGAAACCGAACGGATTGAACGGGTTGGCCCCGGAGATGAAGATGTTGTCGGCCAGCGGGTTGCCGGTGCCCGCTTCCGGGCCCAGGAAGATCGGCTCGGGGGCGGCCTGGTTGGTCGACTCGCGGCGGTTGTACAGCGCCTTGAAATAGAGGTTGGTGTTCTGGGTCAGGTCGAAGCGGAACTGGCCGAACAGGCCGGCACGCTCGGACGGGGTCATGACCAGGTTGTACGGCGAGAAGTTGAAGCGGTCGGCCGTGCTGAAGCAGTGGTAGCCGTCGGTGCGCGCGCAACCGGTCTGGGCCGGGTCGTAGGTCGGATCGGTGTCGCCGGTGTTGGGCGTGACATCGAGCGTGGCGCCGGTGTTGGGGTCGGTGAAGATGAAGCGCCCGGTCGGGGTGCCCGAGCTGCCGAAGGCCACGCCGGTACCGGGGGTCGGGAAGCGCGCCTGCTCGCGGTCGGACGACTTCACGTCCTCCTGCTTGGTCCAGCTCGCGCCCAGGAACAGGCTGCTGCGGTCGCCGCTCCAGCCCCAGGCGAGGTCGGCCTTGCTGGTGGCGCCGTCGCCTTCGCTGTACTGGCCGTACTGCAGGCTGATGGAGGCGCCGTCGAAGCTGCGGCGGGTGATGATGTTGACCACGCCGGCGATCGCGTCGGAGCCGTACAGCGCCGAGGCGCCGTCCTCGAGCACCTCGATGCGCTCGACGATGGCCAGCGGGATCGTGTTGAGGTCGGTGGCCGCGCCCACGCCGGAGGCGGAGGCCTCGTTGACCCAGCGGATGCCGTCGACCAGCACCAGCACGCGCTTGGCGCCGAGGTGGCGCAGGGCGACCTGCGCCGAACCGGCGCCGACGCCGCTGCCGTCGGGCGGGAAGCCGAAGTTGCCCGAGGAGTTGAACTTGGTGTTCAGTGCCGAGCCCGAACCGGTCAGCGCCTGCACCACGTCGCCGATCGAGGTCAGGCCGGTGCGCTCGATGTCCTCGCGGGTGACCGTCTGGATCGGCACCTGGCCTTCGATCTCGGCCTGGCGGATGCGGGTACCGGTGACCTGGATCCGGTCCAGGGTGGTGGCCTCGGGCTGGGGCGCGTCCTGCGCGGCCACCAGGCCGGGCACCGCGAGCAGCAGCGACAGTTGGATGGCCTTGGCCAGGGTATGACGACGCAGCGCTTTCATCGACTCTCTCTCCCTAAGAATTGCTGAAGTTGGCAAATGCCGTCGCACCCCCCGGCCGCGACGTAAGAAGGTTGTAAACAATTTGTGAATCGATCACAAGCGCCATCGGTCGCCATGACCCGAAGCCGCTTGCCGGGGTTGACCTCTCAACGCCCCAGCAGCAACGCCACGGCCACCGCCACCAGGAACAAGGCGAACACTCGCTTGAGCGTATCGCCGTGCAAGCGGTGCGCCAGGCGCATCCCGATCGGCGCGGCCAGCACCGAGGCAACCGCCACGCCGGCCGCCGCGGGCAGGTACACGTAGCCGATCGCGTAAGCCGGCAATGCCCCCGACGGCGCCTGTAGCGCGTACCCCAGCGCACTGGCCAGGCCGATCGCGACCCCGCATGCGGACGAGGTGCCCACCGCCGACACCGGGGCGACGCCGCGCGATACCAGCAGCGGCACGGTCATGCTGCCGCCGCCGATGCCGACCACGGCCGAAACCGCGCCGATACCGAGTCCGGCGGCGCCGATCGCCGGCCCGGCCGGCACCGCCACGGTTCCATCGGCCACCGCGCGCACCGCGCCGAACCGCAACTGCGCCGCGGCGATCAGGCAGTAGCCGGCGACCAGGACGCGCAGTACCCCGCCATCGATCCGCACCGCGCCCGCGCTGCCGATCCAGCCGCCCAGCAGCAGCCCCGGCACCATCCAGCGCACGGTCGGCCACAGCACGCTGCCGCGCCGGGCATGCGCACGCGCCGACGCGGCGGCGGTCAGCACGATGCTCGCCAGCGAACTGGCCAGCGCCGCATGCATCGCCGCCTCGGCCGGCACCCCCAGGGTCGGTAGCAGCCACGCCAACGCCGCGACCAGCACCAGTCCGCCGCCGACGCCGAGCAACCCCGCCAGCACCCCTGCGACCGTGCCCAAAGCGAGGAACATCAGCAATGCCTCGATCACGGCGTCTCCTTTCTGGCGATGGCTCGTTCCAGACGGCCGTCCGCGTTTGCGTTCATGGGGTGGGACCATCGCCGCGCCGTGGACGCCTGCGGTGAAACATCCGTTCGTTTCATGCCTACCGAAGCTTCATATTCGCTCGGCTATAGTCGATCGCATGCTGCTTCGACCCCTGAATATCCTACTCGCCACGCTGGCGGCGACCATCGCCACCGCTGCGTGCGCGCAGAATGCGCCGCCGGCCACCGTGCCTGCGGCGACCGCCACCACCGCCGGCGCTGCATCGACGCCGATCGCGCCACTGGCCGATCCGCAGCTGCCGCGGATCCTGGCGGCGATCGAGGCGGCCGAACGCGGCCAGTTCGATGCCGCGGGACACGCTGGCCTGGAAGGCCATCCGCTGTACGGCTGGATCGAGTACGCCAGCCTGCGACGCGACATCGACACGCTCACCGAGCCGCGCGCGCAGGCATTCCTGCAGCGCTACCGCGGCCAGGCGGTGGCCGGCGCGTTCCGCGAAATCTGGCTGGCCGCCGCCTCGCGTCGCGAGAACTGGACCGCATTCCTGGCCGCGTGGAACCCCGGGATCGACACCCTCGCGCTGCGCTGCGCCAACTTGAACGCGCGCCAGGCGCTCGGCCGCGCCGATGCGCAATGGGTCCGGGACGTCGAGGACGTCTGGCGCAGCACCGGCAAGTCGCTGCCCAGCGCCTGCGACGCGCCGCTGGCGGTGTTCAACGCCCGCGGCGCGGCGACCCCGGCGTTGCGCTGGGCGCGGATAGAGAAAGCCGCCAGCGAAGGCGAGGCCGCGGTCATGCGCAGTGTCGCGCAAGGCCTGCCGGCGACCGAGCGCGCGTTGGCGGAGGATTACGCCGCCTTCATCGACGGCGTGCACCCGCGCGCGTTGAGCTGGCCGAAGACCGATCGCAGCCGCCTGGTCGCCTCGCACGGGCTGGCCCGGCTGGGCAAGTCCAACCCCGCCGCGGCCGAGGCGCAGTTGCCGCGCTACGCGCAGGCGCTGGGTTTCACCGATGCCGACCGCGGCCGCGTGCTGTACCCGGTCGCGCTGTGGACGGTGGCCTCGTACCTGCCCGAATCGGCGCGCCGCCTGAACGCGGTGCCCGAGGTCGCCTACGACGAGCGCCTGCACGAATGGCGCGTGCGCGAGGCGATGGCGCGATCGGACTGGCCGGCAGCTCTCGCGGCGATCCGCAAGATGGGCGACGCGCAGCGCCGGGATTCGCGCTGGACCTACTTCGAGGCGCGGCTCAGCGAAATCGCCGGGGACAAGGCCGCGGCCAGCCGGCTGTACCGGCAGGCCGCCGCCATCCCCGAATTCCACGGCTTCCTCGCCGCCGACCGCATCGAGCAGCCGTACGCGCTGTGCCCGTGGCTGCCGGAGCAAGACGCGGCCAGGCGCGCGGCCATCGCGCGCGATCCGGCGATCGTGCGCGCGATGGGCCTGCACCGGCTGGAGCGCTCCAGCTGGGCGCTGCGCGAATGGGACGAGGCGTTGTCGCGGCTGGACGACTCCGGCCGCCGCATCGCGGTCGAGGTCGCGCAGGCCAACGGCTGGTTCGACCGCGCGGTGTTTTCGCTGGGCAAGGACGCGCGTGGCGTCCGCCGGCCCGAGGAGTTGCGCCTGTACCACCTGCGCTTTCCGTTGCACCACGACGCGGCAATCCGCCGCGAAGCGGCGATCCACCGCATCGACCCGGCCTGGGTCGCCGCCGAGATCCGCGCCGAAAGCGTGTTCAATCCGCAGGCGCGCTCCAGCGCCAACGCGATGGGCCTGATGCAGGTGCTGCCCAGCACCGGCGCCGCGGTCGCGCGCCGGATCGGGCGCGAGTGGAAAGGCGCCCCCAGCCTCTACCAGCCCGAGACCAACATCGGCCTGGGCACCGCGTACCTGCGGCAGATGCTCGACGACCACGGCGACAAGACGTATTTCGCGATCGCCGGCTACAACGCCGGTCCGGCACCGCTCAATCGCTGGAAATCGCAGCGCCCGGCAATGGATCCGGATTTCTGGATCGAGACGATCAGCTACAAGGAGACCCGCGACTACGTCGCACGGGTGCTCGCGTTCAGCGTGATCTACGATTGGCGTCTCGACGGTGACGCGACCCGCGTGACCGAACGCATGCACGGCCGTCTCGACGGCCCGCGCAAGCGCTTCGCCTGCCCGGCGTCGACCCCGACCTAGGTTCCAAGCCCGAAAGGAAGCGCGCCCGTGACCCAACATGTCGTAGTGCTCGGCGGCACCGGCTTCGTCGGCCGCCACCTCGTGCCGCGCCTGCTGCGCGGCGGCCACCGGGTCACGGTGCTCAGCCGCCTCGCCAGTGCGGCCAAGCGCGCCGCACTGCCGCCGACAGCGGCGCTGCACGAGGGCGATGTCCATGACCCCGGATTCCTGCGCGGGGCGTTCCGCGAAGCGGACGCGGTGGTGAACCTGGTCGGCATCCTCAACGAGTCCGGCGACAACGGCGCGGGCTTCGAGCGCGTGTTCGTCGGCCTGACCCAGACCGTTATCGCGGCGATGCAGACCAGCGACGTACGGCGCCTGCTGCAGATGAGCGCGCTGAACGCCGGCGAGGGCGCTAGCCATTACCTGCAGGCGCGCGGTCGCGCCGAGCAGTGCGTGCGTGAATCGGGCCTGGCGTGGACGCTGTTCCGACCGTCGGTGATCGCCGGCCCCGGCGATGGCCTGTTCTGTCGCTTCGATGCCCTGCTGAAGCTGGCGCCGGTGCTGCCGATCGGCCGCGCCGATGCACGCTTCCAGCCGGTCTGGGTCGGCGATGTGGCCGAGGCCTATGCACGCGCCCTCGACGACCCCGCCAGCATCGGCCAGAGCTACGACCTGGTCGGGCCGGAGGTGATGACGCTGCAGCAGATCGTGGAGATGACCGCGCGCGCGCGCGGCCGTCACCGCGCGGTGATCGGCCTGCCCGATGCGCTGGGTCGGCTGCAGGCGGAGATCGGCGAGCACCTGCCGGGCAAGCCGATCAGCCGCGACAACTGGCGCTCGCTGCAGGACGATTCGGTCAGCGAAAACAACGGCCTGCCGCGGCTGGGCATAGTCCCCACGCAAGTGACGCCGCGGCTGCCGGAGATCCTCGGCCTGGCGGCGGATGGCACGGGACGGGCCGATGCGTGAACCGATGCGGCGCGTAGCCGCCGCGCGCCGGCGATGACGTCTGCGATGCGCGTCTATCTGGTTGGCGGCGCGGTGCGCGACCAGCTGCTCGGCCTGCCGCCGGGCGACCGCGACCATGTCGTGGTCGGCCAGACCCAGGCATCGATGCAGGCCGCCGGCTTCAAGCCGGTCGGGCGCGACTTCCCGGTGTTCCTGCACCCTCGCACCGGCGAGGAGTACGCGCTGGCGCGCACCGAGCGCAAGTCCGGACGCGGCTACCGCGGCTTCGTGGTCGATGCCGATCCCTCGGTGACGCTGGAGGAGGACCTGGGCCGGCGCGATTTCACCATCAACGCGATCGCGCAGGACGAGCTCGACGGCAGCCTGGTCGACCCCTACGGCGGCGCGCGCGACCTTGAGGCGCGCGTGCTGCGCCACGTCGGCCCCGCGTTCGTGGAGGACCCGTTGCGGGTGCTGCGCGCGGCGCGGTTCATGGCGCGATTCGCCCCGCACGGATTCACGGTCGCACCGGAGACGATGGCGCTGATGCAGGCGATGGTCGCCTCGGGCGAGCTGGCCGACCTGGTGCCCGAGCGGGTGTGGCAGGAACTGCGCCGCGCGCTCGCCAGCGCGATGCCGTCGGCGTTCCTGCGCACCCTGCACGACTGCGGCGCGCTCGAGGCGGTGCTGCCTGAGGTCGACGCGCTGTACGGGGTGCCGCAGCGCGCCGAATACCACCCGGAGGTCGACACCGGCGTGCACGTCGAACTGGTGTGCGACATGGCCGCGCAACTGGCGCCCGGCGACGACCTGATCGGCTTCGCCGCGCTGACCCACGACCTGGGCAAGGCGCTGACCCCGGCGCACATGCTGCCGAAGCATATCGGCCACGAGCAGGCCGGCGTGGCGCCGCTGCGCGTGCTGTGCGAGCGGCTCAAGGTGCCGACCGAGCACCGCCTGCTCGCCGAAGCCGCGTGCCGCGAGCACCTCAACGTGCACCGCTTCGACGAACTGCGCGCGCAGACCGTGGTCACCCTGATCGAACGCTGCGACGGCTTCCGCAAGCCGGCGCGCATCGCCCAGCTGGCGCTGGTGTGCGAGGCCGACAAGCGCGGCCGTGCGGGCCTGAGCGAGGAGGACTACCCGCAGGGTCGCGCGCTGTGTGCGGCGCATGCGGCCGCGATGGCGGTACGCGCCGGCGACCTGGCCAGGAAGTTCAGTGGCCCGGCGCTCGGCGAGGCGGTGCGCCAGGCGCGCATCGCCGCGGTCGCCGCGGTCACCGGCAAGCGTTGAGGGCAGCAGTCGCCCGCGCGCACCGCAACCTGCAGTCGCTCAGTCCGGTTCGCCGCGCCCCTGGCGCTTGGCGTTGGCGATCACCGCGCGCACCAGGGCGCGGTCGCGGTGGCGGGAAATCGGCGTCGCCCCGAGCGCGAGCGCGCGTTCGCGCAGGGCCGCGGGAATGTCGTAGTGGGCGCCGCT
>DATHRJ010000375.1:0-2934 GCA_035465455.1 Lysobacter sp. | reverse complement strand
CCGGACCGGCGCCTGCAGCAGCGGCAGGATCACATCGAAGTCCCTCAACACCGGCGGCGTCGCATGCGCCAGGCCGGCCAGCACGGCCAGCCCCGCCACCAGTGCGAGCCCGGTGCGGTGCCGACCCCGGTCAGCCAGGGGCATCGGCGCTCTCGCTCGTGATCCCCTGCGAATCAGCGATCGTGGCATCGGTGCCAAGCCCGTCGCCAGCAACGGCCGGCGGCGCCTCCGCGCTGATCGCCGCTTGCGTCGCCAGCCAGCTGTGGAATGCCAGATCCTGCGCCTGCGCGGCGTTCGGGTCCGCCAGCAGGGCGAAGTCCCGGTGCGCGATCAGCCCCGACTCGGTTCCGAACCGCGAGGCCGGGGCCGACTCGGGCAGCACCGCCAGATTCAGTGTCGGATCGAGATCGCCGCGCCCGGGCCACGCCGCCGCCAGCCAGGCGGGCGCTCCCGGCAGGAAAGTGGCCGCCAGTGCCAGTGCGCACAGCGCCAGCAGGACCCACAGCGCAACCGGCACGCCGCCATGACGCCGCCGCGCCCGGTCGGCGGCCGGTCCCGAAGCGGCACCCCGACCGAGGCCCTCGTCCTGCAGCACCGCCCCGCGGGCGCCGGCCAGGCGTGACATGCGCTCGGGCGACAGGGCCTTGATCCGTCGCTGGATCTGGTCGCGCAGGCGCTGCCACGATCCTCCGTCGGGGCTGCCATCGGGCCGTCGCGGCAGCGCGCTCTGCAATGCGATCCGGTAACCGGGCACGGGCACCCCGAGCGCGGCGGCCGCCGCGGTCTCGTCCAGCCCGGCGGCCACGCGCAGCAGCAGCGCGGCGCGCGGACCGGTGCCGAGTTCACCGAGCCGGTCGGTGGCGTCCAGCGGCAGCGCCACCGCGGTGCGCACGTGCAACTGCGGCTGGGCCAGCAGCAGCGCCCAGAACCGCTGCGGCCACTCGCCCATCGTCATTCCCCCGGCGGCGGCGTGCCATTGCCGCATGGCGGCCGCGACCGCAGCGTCGCCAGCCACCGGATCGCCTGCCTGGAGCTCGGCCAGCACCGCGGCGCGACGCTCGATGCCCCGCAGGAAGGCGGCGAGCGCCGGCGGCGACGGTTGAAGTGGGGGGGCGCTGGAACTCATCGTGAAGCCATCGGCATGGCCGCATCATAGCGAGACGGCGCCGGTTTTAAGCCTTGACAAACGCTGTAAAGGATTGCGAATGAGGCGTGAAGCGGCCTGCGAGCCTTTTCGGTTGTGCACAGCGTCATTCGTTCAGTAATGAACAGTCGTTCAGCTAACAAATCCGCTCTGTTACAGCAATGTTTCACGGGTAAGTTGTTGTTTTTGCACAAGAAGTTGTCGTTGACACTTTTTTCACCAACCCGGGTTCGGGCCCCGGAACAGCGGCATCGCGCAGTTCTGCCGGGGCGCCATGCACAGATTTATCCACAGGCGGTGTGGATAAATGGCAAAAGCCTTCAAAAACGAGAACTTGCGCACATTTCGTGACGGCGCATGCAGCAATGCACCGCAAAGCCGCACGCGCCGCTCCGGAGCTACCGGGCGCCCGCGTCGCTAGACTGCGGCGATGTCTGCCCGCTTCCTCAGCGTCGCGCTGCCGCTGCCGCTGCCGCGCCTGTTCGACTACCTGCCACCACTCGCCGATGACGCGCTGCCGGTGGTAGGCGCGCGGGTGCGGGTGCCGTTCGGGTCGCGCGAGCTGATCGGCGTGGTGGTGGCAACGGGGGCCATCGGCGAGGCCGACTCCGCCCCGGCCGCGTTGAAGGCGGCGCTGGCCACCATCGACCGCGACCCGCTGTTTGGCGGCGAGCTGCTGGAGTCGCTGCGCTGGCTCGCGCGCTACACCCATGCGCCGCTCGGCGAGGTGCTGGCGACCGCGCTGCCCGGGCCGCTGCGCCACGGTGCGCCGCTGCCGGACACCCACGGGTGGGCCTGGCGGCTGACCGAGGCCGGGCAGACCGCGCGCGAGCGCCTGCGCCCGGGGCGGCCGCGGCGGCTGGCCGAGCGCCTGCGGGACGGGCCATGCGACGAGGACCTGCTCGACCAGGACTTCGATGACTGGCGCGGCGCCGCGCGCGCGCTGGCCAAACGCGAACTGGCCGAGCGCATCGCCGTACCGGCGACCAAGGCAGCACCGGTGCCGCAACCGGGGCCGATGCTCAACCTCGAGCAGCAGGCGGCGGTGGCGGCGCTGCTGGCTGCACGCGACGGTTTCGCGGCGCTGCTGCTCGATGGCGTCACCGGCAGCGGCAAGACCGAGGTGTACCTGCACGCGATCGCCGACTGCCTTGCGCAAGGCCGCCAGGCGCTGGTGCTGGTCCCGGAAATCGGCCTGACCCCGCAGACGCTGGCGCGGTTCCGCGCGCGCCTGGGCGTGCCGGTGCACGTCCTGCACTCCGGATTGGGCGATGCCGAGCGTGCGCGCACCTGGGCGGCATGCGCACGCGGCGAAGCGCGGGTGGTGGTCGGTACCCGCTCGGCGATCTTCCTGCCGTTGCCCGAGGCCGGGCTGGTCATCGTCGACGAGGAGCACGACGCCAGCTTCAAGCAGCTCGACGGCATCCGCTACCATGCGCGCGACTTCGCCCTGGTGCGGGCCAAGGCGCTCGGGGTGCCGGTGCTGCTGGGCAGCGCGACCCCGTCGCTGGAATCGCTGCGCAACGCGCACGCGGGCCGCTACACCCACCTGCGCCTGCGCCACCGCGCCGGCAATGCGCAGCCGCCGACGGTGCGCGTGGTCGACGTGCGCAAGCGCCCGCTGCTGGCGGGCCTGTCGCCGGAGCTGGTCGCCGCGATCGCGGTCGCGCTGGATGCCGGCGGCCAGGTGCTGGTGTTCAAGAACCGCCGTGGTTACGCACCCGTGCTGCTGTGTCACGACTGCGGCTGGAGCGCGCAGTGCCGGCGCTGCAGCACCCCGACCCAGGGCG
>DATHRJ010000374.1:0-6655 GCA_035465455.1 Lysobacter sp. | reverse complement strand
CAAAGCCGACGTCGGCTGCGGCAGGTCTTGGCGCGGGTGTCGGCGCCGGCGCCGCGACCGGTGCGGCAGCTGGCGCGGTCGTCGCGGCGGGCTTTGGCGCCGCCGGCGGTTCGGGTCTGGCAACCGGCGGCTTGGCGGGAGCGACAGCGGCCGGCTCGGTGGCGGTCGACGCCGCGGTCGGTTCGGCATCCAGCACCACGACCTTCGAGCCGACATCGTCGCGCACATGCGCCGCCCGCAGCCGCGCGGCTTCGGCCTCGGCCTGCGACGCATATGGCCCGACCCGGACGCGGTACAGCGTGCGCCCGTCGCTGCCGGCCACGCTGTCCTGGTAACCGGGCAACTGCGACGCGCGCAGGGCGCCGACCACCCGCTGGGCATCGGCGGCGCTGGCGTAACTGCCGAAGCTGACCGCGTAGTCTCCGCCGGCGGTCGGCGGCGGCATCATGGCGTCGTCGCCCTCGGCTGCCGGATCGCCGGCCGAAGTATCGACGGTCGGCAACTTCGCGCCCGCACCGACCGGTGCATCCATCCCCAGGGCACCGCCGCTGGGCGCGCTGCCGGGGCTCACGAGCGGCAATTCGCGGGTCTCGTATGCGCCATCGGGGCTGTCGGGCATGTCCAGCGAGACGTCCGACACGCCGCTCTCGGGGGCCGGGCCCTTGATCAGCATCGGCAGGAAGATCACGGCCAGTGCCAGCAGCACGGCGGCGCCGATCAGTCGCTGTTTCAGGGCGGGTTCCATCGGGTCGGCAAGCCTGGTCGGAAGGAGCCGCGAAATTATACCGCGCCGCGACAAGACCTCCCGCCGCAATGGACGTCAACGCGCCGCAGCGCGCCGGGGATGTTCAGGTGGGCGCCGGCACCCCGATCACCGGCACGACTCAGTCAGCAAGCAGTGCCAACGCGGCCGCGGCCGTATGGAACGACCCGAACACCACGATGCGGTCGCCGTCGCGCGCACGCTCGCGCGCCGCGGCCAAGGCCTCCGCCACGGTGCGATGCGGGGTTCCGGCGGCCGCGGCGGTGCCCTGCAGGCGCCGGGCCAGGGCCGCGACATCGGTGCCGCGCGGCCCGGCATCCTCCAGGCCCGCCAGATGCCAGTGATCCACCAGCCCCGCCAGCGGCGCGACCACGCCGGCGACGTCCTTGTCGCCGAGCGCGGCGAACACCGCGTGGGTGTGGCCGCTGACCGGCCGGGTGCGCAACCAGTCGGCGATCGCGGCCGCGGCCTGCGGGTTGTGCCCGACGTCCACCACCACCGGGACCCCGTCCAGCCCGAATTGTTGCAAGCGCGCCGGGACGTGCGCAGCGGCGATGCCCTGGCGAATCGCCGCATCCGCAGGCGGCGATCCCTCGAGCGCACGCAACGCCGCGATCGCGATCGCGGCGTTGCGCAGCTGCACCGGTGCGGCCAGCTGCGGCATCGGCAGCTCGATCTCGTAGCCGACCTCCCACCAGCGCCAGGTGGGTCCGGGCGCATCGGCCGGGGTGGCATCGAAGAAGAAATCGCAGCCGATGCGCACGGCCGACGCGCCGATCGCATACGCATGGCGCAGCACGCTCGACGGCGGATCGTCGTCGCCGATCACCAGTGGCTTCCAGCCGCGCGCGATGCCGGCCTTCTCGCGGCCGATCGCCTCGCGGTCGTCGCCCAGGTAATCCTGGTGGTCGAGGTCGACCGTGGTGATCACCGCGACATCCGCGTCCACGATGTTGGTCGCGTCGAGCCGCCCGCCGAGCCCGACCTCGAGGATCGCCAGGTCCAGTCGCGCGCGCTCCAGCAGCCACAGCGCCGCCAGCGTGGCGTATTCGAAATAGGTCAGCGACACCGCGGCACGCGCCGCCTCGACCGCCTCGAACGCGGCGACCAGTTCCTCATCACCCGCATCGACGCCGTCGATCCGCACGCGCTCGTTGAAACGCAGCAGGTGCGGCGAGGTGTAGGCGCCGACCCTGCGCCCGTCGGCACGTGCGATCGCCTCGATGAACGCCACCGTCGAGCCCTTGCCATTGGTGCCGGCGACCGTGATCACCCGTGGCGCCGGCCGGCCCAGCCCGAGCGAATGCGCCACTTCGCGCACCCGTTCCAGCCCCATGTCGATCGACTTGGGATGCTGGCGCTCGATGTAACCCAGCCACTGCTCGAGTGTCCGGGTCGGGGTCATAGCGCGCGGTGCACCGCTTCGCCGAACAGCGCGGTGTGGTGGCTGCAGTCATTGAGGCGGACGACTTCGAGATGATCGACGTCGTCGCCTTCCAGCAGGTTCAGCGTGGTCGGCGCCTGCCGGAATCCCCACAGCCGCGCGAGCGGGATGCCGAGGATCCGGCACAGCAGCACGCGGTTGACCGCATCGTGGGCGACGACCAGCAGGGTGTCGTTGGCGCCGAGCCCTGCCGCCGCACGCGCGAGCGCCGGCCAGGCGCGATCGAACACGTGCTGCAACGATTCGCCCTCCGGCATCAGCACCTCGTGCGGGCTGTCGCGCCATGCGCGCAGGAGTTCGCCGTCGCGCTCGCCGATCTCGCTGGCGAGCAGCCCTTCCCAGGTGCCGTGGGCGATCTCCATCAGGCCCGGGTCCAGTGTCAGCGGCAGGTCGCGCTGGCCCAGCGCCAACTCGGCGGTGTGGCGCGCACGCTGCAGCGGCGAGGCCACCGCGCGGGTGATCGGCACGTCGCGCAAGCGCTCGCCGAGCGCCTGCGCCTGCGCCAGTCCGACCGGCGACAAGGGGATGTCTTCCTGGCCCTGGTAGCGGCCTTCGGCGTTCCAGGGGGTTTCGCCGTGGCGGGCAAGCAGAATGCGCATGGTCAGACCCGCTGCAGGGAGAGGATGCCAGGAGTCGCGCGCAAAGCCGACTCGACCGGCAGTGGCTCGGTGACGAAGGTGTCCAGTGCGGCGCCGGCCAGGTGGCCATCCTCGCGCAGTTGCAGCAGCGCGGCATTGATCACGTATCTGCCGGGTTTCTTCGCCCGCATGCGCGCCTCCGACAGCAGCGTTCTGGTCTCCTGGGTGCGCGGGAGTGCAGCGCGACGAAACGAGGCCGGCTGGCATGGGAATCCGCGAACCCGGCAAGACTAGCAGACCGGTCCGCGCGCGGAAACGGTGCTGGCGCAAGTTCCCCTGGCAGGTGAGGATGGTGCTCGAGCCGGCAAGGGATTGAACGATGACAGAACAGGTAAAGGGTGAATTCGAGGTCAGCCGCAGCGTCCAACCGCCGTGCGACATGGGCGACGGCGCAGTGGTCGGGCACTACCGCATCGACAAGCGCTTTCACGGCGATCTGCACGCCACCAGCGTCGTGCACATGCTCGCCACCGGCACCGACACGCCCGGCTCGGCCGCGTATGTGGCGATCGAGCGCGTATCGGGCGTCCTGCGGGGCCGCACGGGCAGTTTTTTCCTGCAGCACAACGGCATCATGGCGCGCGGCGCTCCGACACTGTCGTTGACCGTGGTACCCGACTCGGGAACCGGCGAACTTGCCGGCATCAGCGGCGCGATGGCGATCGACATCACCGAGGGCAAGCACTACTACACGTTCGATTACGTCCTGGGGGCGTCCTGACCGCGCCGACCGGGTCGGCACTGGCGCAGGACCCATCGGCTTGCGCACCGGGGCGCCCACCCACTCTCGCTTGACCGGGAGAGTGGGCGAGCCACCACGGCCCGTGGAATCAGTGCTTCGGCACGCCCAGTTCCTGCAACAGGCGCGGCGCCGGGTAGGCCTCCTGCATGATCCAGCGCATGTAGCGCTGGTCGACCGAGATCATCCGGGTCATGGCCGGGTCGAACACCCAGTTGGAACTGACCGATTCCCAGTTGCCGTCGAACGCCAGGCCGACCAGCTTGCCGTGGGCGTCGAGCACCGGGGAACCCGAATTGCCGCCGGTGATGTCCAGGTTGGACAGGAAGTTCACCGGCACCGTGCCGAGTTGCTCGCTGCCCAGGCCGCCGTAGTTCCTCGCGGCGATCGCATCGAGCAGCACTTTCGGCGCGTCGAACGGGTCCTCGCCGGTGGCCTTGGCCGCCACTTCCTCCAGCCGGGTGAACGGCAGTTGCTCGGTGCCGTCGGTGCCGGTGAAGCCGGTCACATTGCCGAAGGTGATCCGCAACGAAGCGTTGGCGTCGGGATACACCGACTCGCGCTTGCTCTTCTTGTAGTCGGCCACCGCCTGCAGGTACACCGGGCGCGCCAGCAGCACGTCGCCGGCGCGGACCTTGCCCGCCTGTTCCAGCTCCAGCACCGTGGGCATGATCGCGACGGCGAACTGCACCGCCGGGTCGTTGCTGGCCTCCAGCGCGGCACGGTCGGCATCCAGCAATGCCAGCCGTTTGCGGCTGTCGCGCAGTCCGCTCTTGCCGAGCTTGTCGAGCGCGCGGGCGATGGCCTGCTCGTCATTGCCGCCGAGCCATTGATCGAGCGCGGCAATGCGTTGTGCCTCAGGAAGCTTCACGTACTCGCGCAACCAGTAAGCCTGCAGTTGCCGATCCATCTTCGGGTCGTAGCGGCGCTCCATCTGCTTGAGGCCGCCCTCCAGCGACGGCAGGTCGCGTTGCTGGTAGCCCTGCTGGCGCTCGGCATCCGGCTTGGCGCGCTCGATCGCCAGGCGATACAGCTGGGTGGCGGCACCGATCGCACCGGTGTTGCGCAGCTGGCCGAACACCAGGTCGCGTTCGCGATGCTCGCGCGCCTGGGCACCGAGCTCCACCAGTCGCGCATGCGCCGCCAGCGCGGGCTTGCCCTTCCTGCGCTGCTTGCCCAGCCATGCGAGCACGGCCGCTTCGTCGGCCTGCTTGGTCGCAGCGGCGTCGATGCGCTGGAAGCCTTCGAGTTGGCCGTCGTAGTTCTTCATCGCGTTCTGCCAGCCGCGGATGGTGCTGGCGTACTTGACGGCGATGTCGGGATCCTTCCTGCCCGCCGCCTCGACCATCGCCACCAGTTGCTTGAAATGGCCACCCACCACCGGATACGACCAGTTGGCGGTGGCATCGAAATCGGCAGCCAGCGCGTAGCGGCTGGTCGAGCCCGGGTAGCCGGCGACCATCACGAAATCGCCTACCTCCAGCGGCTGGTCGGCGAGCTTGAGGAAGTGCCTGGGCTGGTAGGGCACGTTGTCGGCCGCGAACGCCGCCGGCTTGCCGTCCTTGCCGACATACGCCCGATAGAACGAGAAGTCGCCGGTGTGGCGCGGCCACATCCAGTTGTCGATCTCGCCGCCGTAGTTGCCGATGCTCCCAGGTGGCGCATAGACCAGTCGCACATCCTTGATTTCGAGGTTGCGGAACAACCGGTAGGTGTTGCCGCCGGCGAAGCTGTAGAGGCGGCAGCGGAAGCCGGCTTCCGCCTCGCAGGCGGACACCAGTTGTTTCTCCAGCGACTCAAGCGCCTGCGTGCGGCCGAGCGCATCGGGTGCGGCGTCGATAGTGGCACGGACCTGCCTGGTCACGTCCTGGATCGAGTCGAGCGCGTAGACGCGTGCGTTGGGGCCAGCGGACACTTCCTCGCCCAGGGTCGCGGCGTTGAAGCCGAGTTCCATCAGGTTGCGTTGCGCGGTGGAATTGAGCTGGATCGCGCCATACGCGCAGTGGTGGTTGGTCACCACCAGGCCCTGCGGCGAGACGAAGCTCGCGGTGCAGCCGCCAAGGGACACGACCGCACCCATCGGGTCGCCGGTCAGGTCCGCCAACTGCCTGGCATTGAGCTTGAGTCCGGCCTTCTTCAGCGGGCCGGAGATTTCCGGCAACTGTTGCGGCACCCACATGCCCTCGGCGGCCGAGGCCAGCCCTGCACATCCCGCGATCGCGATCGCGGCCGCCAATACCGTATAGCGCATCCAATTACCCCTGTTGTTGGTGTCGGAAAAACTTGCGGCCGCCAAACCCTGAGCTTACGGGCCACAGTTCGCGTGGCCCGTGACCTGCGGCAGGTTTACTGCGCCGGGAGATCCATTTCGCGCAGCAGGTGCGGAGCCGGATACACCTTTGCCATCAGCCAGCGCATGTAGCGCATGTCGACGTGGATCGCGCGCTTGTAGCGCGGATCGAACATCCAGCTTGCGCTGACCGCCTCCCAGTTGCTGTCGAAGTTGAGTCCGATCAATTGCCCGCGCGCATCCAGCACCGGCGAGCCGGAGTTTCCGCCGGTGGTGACCAGGATCGTCCGCAGGTTGACGGTCTGCGTGCCCAGCTCCGGATCGGCGGTGCTGCCGAAATCGCCCTCGCCTATCGCGTCCAGAAGCGGCTTGGGCGCATCGAACGGGGCCTTGCCGGTGTGCTTTTCGACGATGCCGGCGACCGTGGTCAGCGGCAGGTAGCGCACGCCGTCGCGCGGGTCCATGGGGCTGACGGCGCCGTAGCTCACGCGCAGCGTGCCATTGGCGTCCGGGTACACGGCGCGGCCCTGCGACTGGCGGAAGCCGATCAATGCGCGCATGTATGCCGGACGCAGCCGCAACAGCTCCCCGGCGCGGGCCTTGTCTTCGGCCTCAATTGCCAGGATCGCGGGCATCAACATGCGTGCGGCCGCCAACAGCGGGTCCGCGGCCGCGTTCACCAAGGCCGGCTCGGCGGCGAGCCAGCGCAGGCGCTGGGCCTCGTCACCGAGCAGGGTGCCTGCGTAGAGCGCGTCGAGCTTTGCTTCCATCTGTCCGGGCG
>DATHRJ010000373.1:0-1863 GCA_035465455.1 Lysobacter sp. | reverse complement strand
CGTCGAAGCTGTGGGAGGTCGGGGCGGTGGTGGAGTTCATCGGTAGCTTCCTTGGGGCGATCTGCCGGACATGGTGGCGCATGCGGCGCTTTCCAACAGAAGACGCGTTGCGCGGGGACTCGGCCATGCGCGCAACGCAGTGCTGCGGCGGATCGGCGTGCGCTGGAGCGGTCGTGGCGATTGCGCGTAACCTCGTGGCCCACGCTCCACGACATGGTCCGGAGGAAATGCCCCGATGCTGAAACGATCCGGAGCGGCGGCGCTGTTGGCCGCAGGGTGCTTCCTGGCTGCGCTGGCCGGTTTCGGCAGCGTGCTGGAAGGCTATTCGCACGCGGTGCATCCGCCGGCGTTTCTGGGTGCGCGCGGGGTTCCTGGGGCCGTGGCGTTCAATCTGCTTGGCTTCGTGCTGCCGGGGTTGCTGGGGATGGTCGTGATGGGCGGCGTCCGCCGCCGGCTTGACGGCGCGCGGTGGGCGGCGCGCATCGGCAGTTGGCTGTGGTTGCTGTCGGCATTCGGATTTGCCATGCAGGGATTGTTGCCGCTGGACCTGGCCGACATGGACGCACCGGGGAGCCGCCTGCACGCGAATGCGTGGACGATCTGGTGGCTCGCGTTCGCCCCTGGCGGGCTGTTGCTTGCGCTGGGGCTTGCTCGGACACCCGATTGGCGCCCGCTGCGGATTGCCGCGTTGACCGGCGCGCTGCTGCTGCCGTTGCTTGTGCTGTACGCGCCGCTGGGCATGTCTGTCGGTGTGTCGCAGCGCCTGGCGCTGGCGTTGTGGTTCGCCTGCCTGGTCGTTGCGGGCTTCGCCGCGCAGCGCCAGCCTCAGCCGTAGCGCAGCTTGAGGCCGAGGATGGTGGTTGCCAGCAGCAGGGTGAGGAAATTGCAGCCGATCATCGGCCACGAGCCGATGGCGATGCCGTAGGCCAGCCAGAAGCCGATGCCGACGGTGAACATCAGGTACATGCTGATCGATATGCTGCGCGTGTCCTTGCTGCGGATGGTCTTGATCGCCTGCGGCACGAACGACAGCGTCGTCAGTGCCGCGGCCATGTAACCGAGCCACTCGCCGCTCATTGCGCGACGCGGCCCCGCTGCGAGTACACCGCGCCGTCCTTCATCACGAAGTCCACGCCGAGCACGGCACTGATGTCGGCGAGCGGATTGCCCGGCATCGCGACGATGTCGGCGCGCTGGCCGGCTTCGATCACGCCCTGGTCGGTGACCCCGAGCACCTCGGCCGCGCGGATGGTCGCCGCCTGCAGCGCGACTGCGGCGGGTATGCCGGCTTCGACCATGTAGACGAACTCGCGGGCGTTGTCGCCATGCGGGCCGACGCCCATGTCGGTGCCGAAACCGATCTTGACCCCGCTCGTGTAGGCGCGGCCGGCGGTGTCCTGGATCAGGGCGCCGATGCGCGCGGCCTTTGGTCGCACCACCTCGGGGAAGTAGCCGTCGACCTTGGCCTTGTCGGCGACGAAGCGGCCGGCGTAGATGGTCGGGATGTACCAGGTGCCCTTCTGCTTCATCAGCGACATCACCTCGTCGCTCATGTAGGTGCCGTGCTCGATGCTGGTGACGCCGCCCAGCACCGCGCGCTTCATGCCTTCCTCGCCGTGGGCATGCGCGGCCACGCGGTAGCCGTAGTCCTTGGCGGTATCGACGATCGAGCGCACTTCCTCGACCGTGAACTGCGGCGCATCGCCGGACTTTGCGTACGACAGCACGCCGCCGGTCGCGGTGATCTTGATGACGTCGCTGCCTTCCTTGTACCGCTGACGCACGGCCTGGCGCGCTTCCTCGACCGAATTGATCACGCCTTCTGTGGGTCCGGGCGGTCCGAGCAGGTGCGACAGGCTCGAG
>DATHRJ010000372.1:0-5302 GCA_035465455.1 Lysobacter sp. | reverse complement strand
GTGGTGCGTGCCGCGCTGCAGGAAGACGCCGACGGCATCGCACTGTCGAGCTACCAGGGCGGCCACGTCGAATACTTCAAGTACATGGTGGACATGCTGAAGGAGCGCGGCGCCGGCCACATCAAGGTCTTCGGCGGCGGTGGCGGCACCATCACCCCCGAGGAAATCCGCGAGCTGCAGGACTACGGCGTCGAGCGCATCTACCACCCCAACGACGGCATGCACATGGGGCTGGTGGCGATGATCGAGGACGTGGTGCGCCGCGCCCGCGAGGGCCGCATCGCCGACACCACCCCGGACAAGACCGCCGCGATCGACGACGAGATCACCATCGGCAAGACCTTGTCTGCGATCGAGGAAGGCCAGTTCGACGAAGCCCAGCTCTCGCACCTGCGCAAGCAGTGGCAGCTGGCCGGCGGCAAGACCCCGGTAATCGGCATCACCGGCACCGGCGGCGCGGGCAAGTCCTCGGTCACCGACGAGCTGCTCAACCGCTTCCTGTCCAGCTTCCCGGACATGCGCCTGGCAGTGATCTCGGTCGACCCGACCCGCCGCCGCACCGGCGGCGCGCTGCTGGGCGACCGCATCCGCATGAACTCGCTGCGCTCCGAGCGCGTGTACATGCGCTCGATGGCCACGCGCCGCCAGCACGCGGCCACCAACACCGTGCTCAAGGACTGCATCGGCTTCCTCAAGGGGCTGGGCTACGACCTGGTGATCGTGGAGACCGCGGGCATCGGCCAGAGCGACTCGGAGATCGTCGACCTGGTCGACTTCCCGGTGTACGTCATGACCAGCGACTTCGGCGCGCCCAGCCAGCTGGAAAAGATCGACATGCTCGATTACGCCGAGCTTGTCGTGCTCAACAAGTTCGACAAGCGCGGCGCCGAGGACGCGCTGCGCGACGTGCGCAAGCAGTGGAAGCGCAACCGCGTCGCGTTCCAGACCGCGGACGAGGACGTGCCGGTCTACCCGACCATCGCCAGCCAGTTCAACGACCCCGGCATCAGCTGGATGTTCGCCAACCTGTGCCGCCTGATGCGCGACAAGCTCATCCTGCCGCAGGACAAGTGGACGCCGCACCTGGACACCACGCTCAAGGAGCCGCGCGCCACCGTGCTGATCCCCGGCGCGCGCGTGCGGTATCTGGCCGAGATCGCCGAGCAGGGCCGCGGCATCAACGCCTCGATCGACAAGCAGTCCGAGGCCGCCAACCGCGCGCAGGCGGTCTGGATCTCGCTGCAGGACCTGGCCGACGACAAGCTGCCCGGTCAGCTGGACCTGTACGCCGGTGACGACCTGCTCGCCGCAACCGCCGCCGAGGGGGGCCAGGCGGCCGACCGCACCCTGCTGACCCTGCGCCAGCGCTACAACGACGCCGTCCAGGCGCTCAGCGCCGACTCGCTCAAGCTGCTGCGCGAATGGCCGCAGCGCCTCAAGTCGATCACCGACGACATCACCGAGTACTCCGTGCGCGGCAAGGCGATCAAGGTGGAGAACTACCGCGAGTCGCTCAGCCACCAGAAGATCCCCAAGATCGCCGCGCCCACCTACACCTCGTGGGGCGAGCTGCTGACCTTCCTGCAGAAGGAAAACCTGCCCGGCGCGTACCCGTACACCGGCGGCGTGTACCCGTACCGCCGCACCGGCGAGGACCCGATCCGCATGTTCGCCGGCGAAGGCACGCCCGAGCGCACCAACCGCCGCTTCCACTACCTCAGCATCGGCCAGCCGGCCGCGCGCCTGTCGACCGCATTCGACTCGGTCACCCTCTATGGCGAGGATCCGGCGGTGCGCCCGGACATCTTCGGCAAGATCGGCAACTCCGGGGTCAACATCCCCACGCTGGACGACATGAAGAAGCTGTATTCCGGCTTCGACCTGTGCGACCCGACCACCTCGGTGTCGATGACGATCAACGGCCCGGCGCCGATGATCCTGGCGATGTTCATGAACACCGCGATCGACCAGCAGGTCGAGAAGTACCTGCGCGGCGACGACGCGCGCTGGAGCGCGGCGCACGACAAGATCGAGGCGTTCTTCGCCGGGCGCCCGCGCCCCGAGTACGCCGGCATGCTGCCCGAAGGCCACGACGGCCTCGGCCTGGGCCTGCTGGGCATCAGCGGCGACCAGCTGCTGGATGCGGAAACGTCCGAGAAGATCAAGGCCCAGACGCTCAAGACCGTGCGCGGCACCGTCCAGGCCGACATCCTCAAAGAGGACCAGGCGCAGAACACCTGCATCTTCAGCACCGAGTTCGCGCTGCGGATGATGGGCGACATCCAGCAGTACTTCGTCGACAACGGCGTGCGCAACTTCTACTCGGTGTCCATCAGCGGGTACCACATCGCCGAGGCCGGGGCGAACCCGATCAGCCAGCTCGCCTTCACCCTGTCCAACGGCTTCACCATCGTGGAGTACTACCTCGCGCGCGGGATGAAGATCGACGACTTCGCGCCCAACCTGTCGTTCTTCTTCAGCAACGGCATGGACCCGGAGTACACCGTGATCGGCCGCGTCGCCCGCCGCATCTGGGCCCGCGCGATGCGCGAGCGCTACGGCGCCGACGCGCGCAGCCAGATGATGAAGTACCACATCCAGACCAGTGGCCGGTCCCTGCACGCGCAGGAGATCCAGTTCAACGACATCCGCACCACGCTGCAGGCGCTGTACGCGTTGTTCGACAACTGCAACAGCCTGCACACCAACGCCTACGACGAGGCGATCACCACGCCCACCGAGGAAAGCGTGCGCCGCGCGGTCGCGATCCAGATGATCATCAACAAGGAACTGGGCCTCAACTTCAACGAGAACCCCTGGCAGGGCAGCTTCGCCGTCGACTACCTCACCGACATGGTCGAGGAAGCCGTCTACAAGGAGTTCGAGGCGATCAGCGAGCGCGGCGGCGTGCTCGGCGCGATGGACACCATGTACCAGCGCGGCAAGATCCAGGAAGAGTCGATGTACTACGAGCACAAGAAGCACGACGGCTCGCTGCCGCTGGTCGGCGTCAACACGTTCCTGCCGAAGGAACACGCCGGCGACATCGTCACCGAGATCGAGTTGATCCGCAGTACGCCGGAGGAGAAGGGCCAGCAGATCGACAACGTGCGGACGTACCAGGAGCTGCGTAACGCTTTGGCGCTTAGCTCCTTCCCCCGTTCACGGGGGAAGGCTGGGATGGGGGCGCACGACACCTCAGACGCCGGCGAATCCACCAATGAAGCAAAGCCCGGCCTGACCTACCTGCAGAAAACCGCCCGCGACCGCCAGAACGTATTCGCCGCGTTGATGGAAGCAGTGAAGACCCACAGCCTCGGGCAGATCAGTCATGCGCTGTACGACGTCGGTGGGGAGTACCGGCGGAACATGTAGTACCAGGCCGTCCCGTGCTGCGGTGCGGGGCGGAGCGCTTTTGGAGGTGAAGCAGGCATGGCCGATGTCTTCGTTTCCTACTCCCGTCGCGACAAGGCCCGCGTCGCGCCGCTTGTTGCGGCCATCGAGGCCCGGGGCTGGTCGGTCTGGTGGGATCCGGAGATCGTTCCGGGCCAGGAGTTCGACCGCCAGATCGATGCCGAGCTGAAGATCGCCGCCGCCGTCCTGGTGGTGTGGACGCCGCAGTCCGTGGATTCGCGCTGGGTGCGCGGCGAGGCGCGCGACGCCGCCGAGCGCGGCATCCTGGTGCCGGTGCGGTTCGATGGCGCAAGTCTTCCGATCGACGTGCGAGCCTTCCACACCATCGAACTCGACGATGCCGCGGTGGCCGCCGGCGGCCAGCCGATCGACGAGCTGCTGCGCGCGCTGGAAGGGCAGATCGCCCGGCGCGACGGGCCTCAAACCCCGCCGGCCAGGACGGTGCCATTGCCGGCGGCTGCGGACCACGCCCCCAGCCGCGCCACCATCTGCGTGCTGCCTTTCACCAACATGGGCGGGGATCCCGACCAGCAGTACCTCAGCGACGGCATCACCGAGGACATCATCACCGAGCTCTCGCGCTGGCGATTCCTCGCGGTGCGGTCGCGGACGGCGTCATTCAAGTTCCGCGGCGACGCCGTCGACGTGAAGCTGGTGGCGCGCGAGTTGAACGTGCGCTTCATCGTGGAAGGCAGCATCCGCCGCATGGGCGAGCGCATGCGCATCACCGCCCAGTTGATCGACACCGAAACCGGCGACCACATCTGGGCCGAGAAATTCGACCGCCCGTCGGCCGACATCTTCCAGGTGCAGGACGCGGTCGTACGGACCATCGTCAGCACGCTGGTCGGTCGCGTCCAGGTGTCCCACGCCGAACGGGCACGCAGGAACCCGGCGAACCTGGCGGCGTACGAATACGTGCTCAAGGGCAATGCCCTGCCGTGGGATACCCCGGAAGGGGCGGCCGCGGCCAAGGCGTTCTTCGAGAAAGCCATCGAGCTCGACCCGGGCTATGGCGTGGCGCACGCCCTGCTGGCCGCCATCGCCTACGGGCAGTGGCGCGACGATCCGGGCGACTCGGACGCCCTGCTCGAAGAGGCGTATGCGCTGGCGCAACGGGCGGTCGAACTGGATGCGAACGACAGCACCTGCTTTTCGATCCTCGCGCAGATCTGCCTGCTGCGGCGTTCGTTCGACATGGCGCTGCAACACATGCAGCGGGCGATCGAGATCAACCCCAACAACCAATGGAACAACGCCGACCTGGGCACCGTGCTGGTCTACCTGGGCCAGTCGGATGAGGCGCTGTCATGGTTCCGGCGCGCCAAGGAGATCGACGCGTACTTCGACCAGCCCTGGTACTGGCGCTCGATCGCGCTGGCCCTGTTCAATCTGCATCGCTACGACGAAGCGTTGGCGATGCTGGAGCACCTGACCGTGCACCACTACAGCAACGATGCACTGGCCGCCTGTTGCCATGCCCGGCTCGGAGATGGCGCGCGGGCCAAGGCCAGCGCGACCGCCTGCCTGGCCCTGAGGCCCGGTTTCTCGACGCGCCATTTCATGAGCAAGCAACCGTTCAAGGACCCCGCCGACGCGGCGCACCTGGCCGAATCGCTGCTGATGGCGGGCCTGCCGCCGTGACTGTGCCGGGCTCCCGAGTGGCTGGGATATAGTGCCCGTGAAGCGGTGTCGATCGATGTAGTGCTCGCCGCAGGGGCGGCGTCGGCATGACCGGCGTGGTGGGCACCATGCACCAGCACGGCAATATCAAGGAAGAGTCGATGTACTACGAGCACAGGAAGCACGACGGCTCGCTGCCGCTGGTCGGCGTCAACACGTTCCTGCCGAAGGAACACGCCGGCGACATCGTCACCGAGATCGAGTT
>DATHRJ010000371.1:0-4148 GCA_035465455.1 Lysobacter sp. | reverse complement strand
GGCGGCGCCGACGATCAACGCTGCAAGCCACAACGCCATGACTGCGGCCAGGGCGTAGACCGCGGAGAACATCAGCACGATCAGCCCGGCCATCGCCACCGCGCCGCCGGTCGCGACAGCCGCGACCCCGGTCCTGGTAATGCGCATCGTCTCGCGCGCTTCGCTCTTGGCCAGCGCGATTTCCTTGGTCAGCAGGGAAGGCACCTCATGCGCCAGTTCCCTGAACAGCACGCCCCCCGACGCATCGGGGGTGGCAGGGCAGTCCCCCGTCTGCGGCGGGCGCGGCGTGGTCCTGTTCTGCGCAGGGCCCTGCCTGTCGATGTCGGGATTGATGCTCATCAGTGGATCCCCCCTCGTGGGTTCGCCGACGTGCCGGGCTGGTCGGCGGTGGGGTTGGTGCGGGTCGAGCCGCTGCTGCCGGCTGCCGCACCGCCGGTAGCCGCATAGTCGCGGGTGCCCGATTGTGGCGAGTACGTGTGCGGTGCATATGTGCCGGGTTCCGTGTAGCTGCGGCTCGGGTTTTCCGATGCGGTCTCGTGCAGCGCCTTCGTCTGCGAAGCGCGGGCGAACCGCGCCAGTCCAAAGCCGATCGCCACGCTGCCGGTGAGGAACAGCGCGGGGTTGTCCCGGGCCATCCGGCTCACGTCGCGAAGGATTTCGTCGCCACTCCTGGTGCGCAACGTGCTCGAGAAGTGCGTCAACCGCGTCGCCATGTCGGATAGGTACCCGGACAGGTTTCCCACGTCGTCGCGCTGCAAGGTGGAAGCGGCGGCTTGCGCCCCTTCCCCGAGCTTCTCCAGATTGTCGGCGGCGGTGCCACGCAATCCCTCGAGTTCCTCGCGCCCTGTGGTCCGGGCTTCCTCTCCGAGATTCCGTGCTTCATTGCCCAGCCGGCGACCGGCGCGATCCATGTCTTCGCTGCCGCCGCGGCTTGAGTCGCCAGGCGAGACGGACCCGTAGCCGCCGCTTCGGGGCGTGTTTTGCGGGGGAGTGATCATGCTGGCCTTCTCCAGAAAGTGGATGGGCGCACGAACGCCGGGCCGTCGCCTGATGTCGCGTGCCGGCGAAGCGCCGACTGGAGACCGTGCGCGCCTTCGTTTTTTCAAACGCCTACTGAGGAGACTAATGATCCACGTGCGGCGTTACCGGTCCGTCCACGCCGCCACGGGGGCGTTTCACGCAGGGCAATCAAAATATCCGGCCTGTTGCCGCTGCCGAAAGTCTTGTCGGCGCCGGTGCTCAATGCCGATGGGGGCGGGAGATCGGTCATCGCGCAGTGCTCCTCGCGTACGTTTTTTTCACGCGCCCTGGTTTACCGCGCTGGTAAATTCCAGCCAGCGAACCAAACTGCGAGGTGTGCCATGACCATGCCCGTCGAGCTTCTTCCGACCCGCACGCAATCGCCCGGCACGCTGCGACTGCGCGTGCTCAGGTCGATCTGCATGTTGCTGGCGCTGTTGCTGGTTGCCGCGTGCGCCACCGGCCTGCGCGTGTCCACCGACATGGACCCTCGCGCGGATCTGACCCGCTATGGCAGCTACGCCTTCTACGAGCCGCTGGCGATGGAGCAGAGCGGTTACTCGACGTATCTCACCGACCAGATCCGGGCGAGCATCCGTCGCGAGATGGACGCGCGCGGTTATCGCTTCGACCCGGTCAATCCCGACCTGCGGGTCAATTTCCAGGGAATCGTTCGCGAGCGCATCGATGTGTACACGATTCCGCGAACCGACTTCGGCTATTTCTACGACTACCGCGCCCGCAGTTATTTCGGGTTTCCGCTGTGGTACGACGATACGCAGGTCAGGCAGTACACCGAGGGCACCTTGACCGTCGATCTCGTCGACGCGGCGCGTAACCACCTCGTCTGGACCGGCTCGGCGATTGGCCGGGTAACCCAGAGGACCGCGCAGGAACGCGTCACCGCGGCCGATGCCGCGATCGCCTCGATTTTCGCCCGCTTCCCCTATCGCGCCGGCTCGGCCCAGCCCGCCATGCCGCAGGGCAGTTGACCCTGATTGGCGGCGGCCCCGGTCCGCATCTGGCGGACGGGGCATTGCCGGTGGAAGCCAGGGGCGAGGAGTTTCGCGCCGCCGCCAGGTTCTAGTGCGGACGACCGTCGTCTGCCGGTGGGTTGCCGGTTGCAGTGAGGTCGGGATCTAAGGGCAGATCGCCGGCGAGCGGAACCGCCAACTCGATCAGTTCGGCAGTCCAGTCCTCCGTGATCGCGCCCATCCGTTCGGCCAGATGGTCGCTGCTGCGCCAGCCGGCGGGTGCCACCGGATTGGAGGTGGCCGCCTCGGCGACGGCATCGCGCCACGCCGAAAGCAATACCGCCGGATCCGGATGAGTGCGCACGATGGCGCGCACGACGATGCGCAGCGCGTAGAGCTGCGCCTGTACTTCGCACAGCGCTTCCTCGGTCATCGGGTTCATGGCGGCTTGGCTGCGGTTGACCACCCGCCGCCCGGACGAATCCGGGCGGCGGTTTCGTGGCTTCAGGAGTCGAGTACCGAACCGACCTGAATCCGCCGTGGCGTGGTTTCCGGCCGCTTGGGGATCACGATCTGCAGCACGCCGTTCTGCCCCGATGCCGAGATGCCTTCGGGATCGGCACTGTCGGGCAGGGCGAACCGCCGATGGAAGTTGCCGTGGCGGCGCTCGATCCGCGAGAAGCTCTCGTTCTCGCGGGCCTCTTCGCGGCGCTCGCCCTTGATGGTCAACATTCCCTTGTCCATCTGCACCTCGATGTCTTCGGGGTTGACGCCGGGGATGTCGGCATAGAGGACGAACCGGTTGGCTTCCTCCTTGATGTCGACGCGCGGCACCCATTGGCTGGTCACCACCGACGATTCGTCCCCCGACTCGTTCTGGAACAGGCTGCCCTCGAACAGGCGGTCGAATACCTGCCGGATCGGGTCCTGGCCCATGCCTCGGTTGGACCACTGTGACTGGCGCATCATGTTGTTCATGGGGGATCTCCTGTCGCGGGTAGAGGTGGAATGGACGGTCGTCCGGGGGCAGCAATTGCGAACGGATCGCTGCATTTCAAGGGCCGTCCACCGCACCCTTCAACGACGGTTGAGCAACGTCGCGGCCATGCGAAAAACCGGCTGCGACGCGATGGCTAACTGAACGCCATCGCGCAGTCCCCCCGGCACCGGCGGCGCGGATTCACTGCGGCCGATGTACCCGCCGCCGTACGCTGGCGCGATGACGATCCGCATCGGCATATCCGGCTGGCGCTATGCACCGTGGCGGGGCGTGTTCTACCCCGCCAAGCTGCCGCAGCGCGAAGAACTCCACTACGCCTCGCGCTGCTTCGACAGCATCGAGATCAACGGCTCGTTCTATTCCCTGCAGACGCCGGCCCGCTATCAGCAGTGGCATGAAGCGACGCCAGACGACTTCGTGTTCGCGGTGAAGGGGCCGCGCTTCATCACCCACGTGCGCCGCCTGCGCGCGATTGAGAAGCCGCTGGCGAACCTCTTCGCGTCCGGCCTGTTGCGACTGCATGGCAAGCTGGGCCCGCTGCTGTGGCAGCTGCCGCCGACGATGCGCTATGACCGCGCTGTGCTGCAGGATTTCCTCGCCCAGTTGCCGCGCGATACCGGCCAGGCGCTCGACCTGGCGCGCCGACGCGATCGCGCCCTGATGCGCGGGCGCAGTGCCTTGGCGATCGACCGCGAGCGACCGCTCCGGCACGCGATCGAGGTACGCCACGAGAGCTTCCGCGATCCCTCGTTCGTGGCCCT
Organism: Lysobacter sp.; assembly: GCA_035465455.1. Lineage (GTDB taxonomy): Bacteria > Pseudomonadota > Gammaproteobacteria > Xanthomonadales > Xanthomonadaceae > Lysobacter_K. The sequence goes on along the minus strand of DATHRJ010000371.1, from coordinate 393 downwards.
GCTGCGCCGGCACGGCATGGCGCTGGTGGTCGCCGACACCGCAGGTCGCTGGCCGCTGATCGAGGATGTCACCGCCGGTTTCATGTACCTGCGCCTGCACGGCGACGCCGAGCTGTACGTCAGCGGCTATGGCGATGACGCGCTGGATCGCTGGGCGGCACGCGTGCGCGCCTGGTCGCTTGGCGGGCAGCCGGCGGATGCGCAGACGGTCAGCCCGCGCGCGCCGCCCGCCCGTCGGTCGCGCGATGTGTACTGCTACTTCGACAACGATGCCAGAGTGCGCGCGCCCTTTGACGCGCAGGCGCTTGCGGCGCGACTGCACGGGCGGCCGCATTGATGCCCGTTGCGGGGTGGGGGGGCGAATGCGCCGAAGGCGACTGGGCCGGTCACTTC
>DATHRJ010000370.1:0-11090 GCA_035465455.1 Lysobacter sp. | reverse complement strand
CTTTCGACAGCGCGCCGAACAACGACTGCGCGCCTTGGGGTTGCCGGGTGTTCTGCCCGAGCGTTCCCAGCAGCATGGGCAGCGCGGCGCTCAACGCCCCGGCCATCTGTGCCGGGCCGATGCCGAGCTGCTGCGACATCTGGCGCAGCGGCTCGCCCTGCAAGTGGGTGTACAGCTCGTCGGTCAGCGTTGCGTTCATGCGTTCGAATCCTTGGCTGGGGATCGCGCAGGCTAGGGCGCGGCGCGTTAGTGGGGCGAGAGAGCCTGCGCGAACTTGCATGCCACGGTCATCCAGCGCCCATGCCGGCATGTCCATCAGAACCATTCCAGCAGCGAAATGCCAAGGCCGATGGACCAGGTGCGGTGGTCGTAATCGACCAGGCTTTCACCATAGCCATCGAATACCTGCACATGGCCGCGCAGCGTGGCATTGAGTGGAAACCCCCAGTCCAACTGCATGGCCCCGCGCGAGTCGTCGCCGCCGCGCAGCGAATGGCGCGCCATCAACGCGAACTCGTGTCCGTTGAGCTGGTGGATCAGGGTGGCATCGCCGCGGCCGACGTAGTTCTCGATGCCGGGGTTCTCGTCCTGGCTGTCGGCGATGTGCCACCAGGGCCGCAGCATCAATGCCCAGTTATCCCTGTCCAGGCCCACGTTCACCATCACCCGGTTCCAACTGCGCGACAGCGGATCGTCGCGGCCGTTGGACTGGTGGTTGATTCCGGCAGCGAGCATGCGTCCGCGCCAACCGCCCAGCGAATAGCTGTTGAGGACCACCAGCAGCACTTCGGGCTCGTAGTTGGACTCGCGGAACGGGCGGGACTCCTCTGCGCTGTAGGCCTGCCAGCGCGAACTCTGGGTGTAACCCATCCACACGTCGCCGTTGTCGCCGAACAGGTTCTCGACCGCCTTGGTCTTGAAGCTGAGCTGGAACTTGGCTTCCAGGCTGCGCAAGGATTGCGGCTCGGACGGGGTGTCCGGATGCGACGGTCGTGGAAGTTCATTGCGGTTGGCGGTCCAGAACACCGGCAGCAGGTAGACCGGCTTGTACGCCCGGAAGTTGAACAGGCCCAGCTTGGAGTCGCGCGCCAATTCCCAGCGGGTGTCGAGCAGGCTGCCCTTGCCGACGTTGGCGATCCGCGCATCCAGCGATTTGCTGCCATCGATTCGAAACAGGTCGCTGACGGCGCGTGCGGCACGCTCGCGCGGCGCGACGTCCGGTCGTTCGCGTTTTTCGACCTCGGCGATCGCCTCCTGCGCCCGCTTGGCCGTGCCCGCGGCGGCATCGGCTGCGTCCGGGTCGGGCGCCTTGCGTTTGAATCCGGCGTCGTAGCAGGCCAGGCGTTCGGCGTCGATCTCGACCGCCGTGCATGCTTCGGGCAATGCGGCGGGAGGCTGGGCCTGCGCGATGGCGGCGTGTGGCGCAAGCGCCACCACAGCGAGGGAAAGCAGCATGACGATATGCGAGTGAGTGGAAGGCTGGTTCATGGGCGCAGCGTACGGCACAAGCTTGCCGATTTGCGCGGTGTTCCGAAGCGCACACCTGCCGAAAGAGCCAACGTTGGTGGCAACGGCCGTGCGCAGTGGTTCGCGCGCGGCACGGAGCGTCACCTATGGTCGATCGGGGGCGGTGCCTGACGGTTCGTGTTTACCGCCACGCAGGCGTTTCCCCAGCCGCGAGGCGAACAACCAGGCAACCGAACCTGCGAGCAGCGCTAGCGCGGCGCCGATTGCGGTCAGCGGTCGCAAGTGCAGCAGCCCTGCAAGCGCCGGCACTTGAACCAGGGCCAGGGTCGACAGCAGCGTGGCGGCCACGATCGTGCGCGCAATGCCGCTGCGCAGCTCACTGAGGCCGGCTGCGGTCGCGGCGCTCACCATCGCCAGCGCCACCATCGCGACCGTGCGCGCCTGGGCGTCGTCACCGCTCGCAGCCAGGGCGGCGGCATAACCACCCCCGACCAGCACCGTCAGCAGCAGGCCCGCAACGGCGATCAGACCCCAGTCGCCGCGGTCGAAGAAGCGCAGCCGGCGGCCTCGCGGCGGTTGTCTGCGCGCGCGCTCATCCGGCGTTTCCTGGAACACCAGCAGCATCGTGGGATGGATCAACAGTTCCAGCCAGACGATATGGACCGGCAGGTAGAGCAGTGGCAAGCCCGAGAACGGCACCAGTGCGGCCGTCAGCACCAGCGGGATATGCACCAGCAGCAGATAGGCGAACGCCAGTTGCAGGTTGGTGAAAAGCTGCCGCCCTTCGGCGATCGCGCTGACCAGTGACCGCAGGTCGTCGTCAAGCAGGACGATGGACGCCGCTTCGCGCGCGCTACGGGTGCCGCGCTGGCCCATGGCGATGCCCACGTCCGCTGCCGCAAGCGCGGGTACGTCGTTGACGCCGTCGCCGGTCACCGCCACCACCTCGCCGTTGCGCTGCAACGCCTGCACCAGCGCGAGCTTCTGCGCCGGCAGGCACCGTGCCACCACGTCGATCCTGCGCAGCGCACCGTCGCTCAGCAATGCCTCGCGCAGGTCGTCGCCTTCGATGATGCGCGGCGGTCTGGCGCCAAGTCCGGCTTCGGCGGCGATCGCGCGCGCCGTTTCGGGGTGATCGCCGGTGACCATGATCAGGCGCAGGCCTGCGTCCCGGACCGCCCGCACGGTGTCGGCAGCACCGGCGCGCAACGGATCCTCGAACGCGAGCAATCCGGCAAACGTGAAGCCGCTGTCGGGTTCGCCGCCATCCCAGTGGCCGAGTTCCCGCTGCGCGCAGGCGATCACCTTGTGGGCGCCGGCCGCGAGGCTGGCAGCTTCGCCGAGCCAATGAGCCTGTTCGGAGGCAGGCAGTCCGCATAGCGCCAGGATGGTCTCGGGCGCGCCTTTCGCCACCGCGCGCACACTCGCGTCCGAAGCGCGCAGCACGCCCGACTCGAGGCGACGCTGCTCGGTGAACGGAAAGCTGGCGAGGCGCTCTTCGGTCACGGGAGCTCGTGCAAGCACCGCCCTGTCCATGGGGTCGCCACCTTCTTCCCGGGAGGCGCCGGCGGCGGCGGCCAGCAGCGCCTGCTCGGACACGCCCGGGGCGGGGAGCAGGTGCTCCAGTCGCAATTCGCCCACCGTCAGGGTGCCGGTCTTGTCGGTGCACAACGTGCTGACACGTCCGATGTTCTCCACCACCGCGGCGCGGCGCACCAGCGCCTGCCGTCTCGCCAGCCGGTATACGCCCACGCCCAGGAAGAACGTGAACGCCACCGGGAACTCCTCCGGCAACGCGGCGATTGCCAGCGTGGCACCGCTCACCAGCGCGTCCACCCAGCCATGACCCTGCAGCAAGCGGGCCGCTGCCAGGACGACGCACAACGCCGACGCCGCCGTGACCAGCCTCGCGACCAGCCCATCCAGCGAACGCTGCAGCGGCGTGCGTTCCACGCGGGCGACCTGGGCCGAGCGCACGATCCCGCCGTACAGCGTGTCGGCGCCGGTCAGGAGCACGCGCACCTGCGCGGTGCCGGACAACACGCGCGTGCCGGCGGCAATCCAGTGCGTGTGCTCGATGCCTTGATCCAGACCGGCCTGCGCGGGCACCGGGTGCTTGCGTACCGGGAGCGATTCGCCCGTCAGCGCCGACTCGTCGAGTTGCACGCCTTCGCCCGCGACCACGACCCCGTCGGCTGCGGCGTGCTCGCCGGCCGCGACTTGCAGCACATCGCCGGGCACCACCTCGACCGATGGAACCCGTTGCAACTGGCCGTTGCGCACTACCGTCGCCGCCGCGCTGATGCGGCTGGCGAGTCCGGCGGTGCTCGCCTGGGTGCGCCAGTGCAGCCACGCGTCCATGCCCAGGATCGGTAGCAGCGCCACCGCCAGCACGATCGCTTCGAGCCGGTCGCCGAGCAACGCAAACAGCAGCGCAGTGCCGAGCAGGAACCACAACATCGGATCGCGCGCGGTGTCGCTGGCGATGGCCCGCCAACCGCCCACGGGCTGCCCCAGCAGGTCGTTGCTGCCGTATCGCTGCCGCGCCGCGACCACCGCGGCATCATCCAGCCCGCCGGGGTCCAGGCCAAGCAGTGGGAGACGCTCCGGAGGCGGACGGTGCTGCATGGCGCAGGCACTAGCCCTTGTCGACCGGTACGGTCATCGTCCCGGGAGCCCGCACGCCGTGGCAACGCCGACGTGCAAACCATGCGGGTCGTTGCGTTGTCGTCTGGTTCGGCAACCGGCAGTTGGAATGACGCGATCTCTCAAAGCATCCGCCTCAGGACATCGTCGCGTCGGACGAAGTGGTGCCAGAGCGAGGCGAGCACGTGCAGTCCGATGACCGCGTAGAAGAGGTTGCCGATGTCCTCGTGCAACTCCTCCAGCGTGTCCTCCCAGCCTCCAAGCACCAGCAACGCAGGCAGGTCCCACGAGGTCAGCGGGATCGGCACGGCGTTGCCCTCGGCCCAGGCCATCAGCACGCCGAGCAACGGCTCCACCACGATGAACAGCAGCAGCGAAAGCTGCACCGCGCGCGCCGTCCACCTTGCGGCGGTGCTGGACCCCATCGGCGGTGGCATGCGCAGCCACAGGTGGGCCATCACCCGCGGGACGAACAGCACTAGCAGCAGCAGTCCGGCGAGGACGTGCCAGTTCACCGCCCCGGAAGTCAGCGGCTCGAGGTCTTCCGCCGATTCGCTGGTGAGATAGGCGACCGCCACGAGCGCCGCGGCCAGCCAGTGGATCCAGCGGACGGCGGCCGGGTAGCGGTAGGGACGGTCGGCCATGGAAACTCCAGGTCGGGTGCCAAACCCAATCTGTCCGGGGCGAGGATCGCCTGCATTGACCCAGATCAACCATGGCAGCGCCCGACTCGGGCAGGCCTGGCCCTTTCCACGGGGCGCTTGGTGCCCCATATAGGCAGTTCACTCCTGCTGGTGGCTGCGATGATTCCCCTTTCCGTTCTTGATCTGGCGCCGGTCACCCAGGGCAGCACGCCTGCACGGACGTTTGCCAACACCCTGGATCTGGCGCGCCACGCGGAACGGCAAGGCTTTCGCCGCTTCTGGCTGGCCGAGCACCACAACATGCCGGGCATCGCCAGTGCGGCCACGGCGGTGCTGATCGGCCACGTCGCCGGCGGCACGTCGACGATCCGCGTCGGCGCGGGCGGGATCATGCTGCCCAACCACGCGCCACTGCAGGTGGCCGAGCAGTTCGGTACGCTCGCGTCGCTGTACCCCGGCCGCATCGACCTGGGCCTGGGGCGCGCACCCGGCACCGACCAGGCCGCGACCAGGGCGCTGCGACGCTACTACCAGGGCGCCGAGGAGTTTCCGGCCGACGTGGTGGAACTGCTGCATTACTTCGAACCGTCGCAGGCGGGACAGGCGGTGCAGGCGGTGCCGGGTGCGGGCGTGGAGGTCGAGGCGTGGATCCTTGGCTCCAGTCTGTTCGGTGCGCGCCTGGCGGCTGCCTTGGGACTGCCCTACGCGTTCGCCTCGCACTTCGCGCCCGACGCCCTGGAGCAGGCGTTGGCGCTGTACCGCGAGGCGTTCCGTCCATCCGCACGGCTGCAGCAACCGCACGTGATGCTGGCACTGAACGTGGTCGCGGCCGAGACCGATGGCGAAGCCGCGCGGCTGTTCACCACCCAGCAACAGGCCTTCGCCAACCTGCGCCGGGGCCGGCCGGGCCTGGTGCCGCCGCCGCTGGCGGATGCGGCGGCGATCGACGACTACTGCACGGCGCAGGAAAAGGCCGGCGTGGATGCCGCGCTCGCGTGCGCGGCGGTCGGTGCGCCGGCCACGGTCCGCGCGCGGATGCACGACTTCGTGCAGCGGCATCGCCCGGATGAGTTGCTGCTGACCGCGAACGTGTTCGACCATGATGCGCGGCTGCGGTCGTTCGCGCTGGCCATGGAGGCCTGGCGCAGCTAGCACGCGATCCCCATCCATCCAGCCGCGGCGGCAGCCAGGTGGCGGGCGCGCAATGCGCTATCGCCGCCGGCATTGCAGCTGCTATGTTTTGCCAGGAACAACGCAGGGGCGAAGAGATGGCATGGCGCGTGCAATTGGGAAAATCGGACCGCGGCCCGGGTCGGGTGTGGCCGACGCTCGTCGAACGTCGTCGCGATGCATGGGACGCCCTGTGCCGGTCGCCATCGACACCGGCAGCGCTTTACCTGCCGCCTTGCGAGTGATGTGCGGGAGCCGCGCCCGGTGAACGCCAGCGTCGTGGAACGTCCCGCGCTGCGCCTGCGTGCCCCGGCCCTGCGCCGGGCATTGATTGCCGGCGCACGGATGGTCATCGCCGATCGCGAAACCCTCAACCGGATCAACGTGTTCCCGGTGGCCGATGGCGACACCGGCAGCAACATGGCCTTCACCCTGGGCAGCGTGCTGAGCGGGGCGCTCAGCCGTCGGTCCGCCGGCGTCGGGGAGCTGATGCGGCAGGTGGCCGAGGACGCCATCGACGGCGGCCGCGGCAACTCCGGAGCGATCCTCGCGCAGTTCCTCACCGGCACCGCCGAGCACATCGGCGAGCGCGTTACGGTCACCCCCGAGGACTTCGCCCTGGCGGTCCGCGCCGGGTCGCGCTCGGCGCGCCTGGCGGTGATGGAACCGCGCGAGGGCACCATCCTCAGCGTGATCAGCGCGTTCGCCGGTGCGCTGGAACCGCGCGCCGATGTCGCCGACGTGGGCGGCTGGTTCGCACCGGCACTCGAGCAGGCTCGCCGCGCGCTGGCCTACACGCCGCAACAACTGCCGGTGTTGATGAAGGCGGGCGTGGTCGACGCCGGCGCGCAGGGGTTCGTGGACCTGCTGGAAGGCATCGGCGACTTCCTGGAAGGGCGCCACGACGCGGCGACGCCGCTGCAGGCAGGGCCCGGCGCCGACATCGACATCGACCTGCATACGCTGCTGACCGGCCAGGAGCACTCCGATGCCGACCCGCAGCATCGCTGGTGCAGCGAATGCCTGTTGCTCGGACAGCGGCTGGACCACGCGCTGCTGCGCGCCGAACTGGCCGGGCTTGGCGCCTCGTGCGTGGTGGTGGCGGGGTCCAGCGCGCGCATCCGCGTGCATGCGCATGTGGCCGATCCGCAGGCGCTGTTCGAGCTCGCGGCGCGCTTCGGCGAAGTCGCCTCGACCAAGGCCGATGACATGCATGCCCAGGCGCGCACCGCCGCCGGACGCGGCGGCGTGGCGGTGATCACCGACAGTTCCGCCGACCTGCCCGAGGGCATCGCCCAGTCACACAACATCCACGTGGTACCGCTGCGGATCAACTTCGGCGACAAGGACTACCTCGACAAGATCGGGCTGGCGCCGTCGCAGTTCTACCGCAAGCTGCGCGAGGAAGACGTGCTTCCGCGCACCAGCCAGCCTCCGCCGGGCGATTTCCGCCGGCAGTTCGAGTTCCTGTTGTCGCACCATCCCGCCGTGATCTACATCGGCGTGGCGCGCGCGGTCTCCGGCACGATCCAGTCGGCCGAGGCGGCCGCCCATCGCGGCGACGTGGCCAGGACCTTCATATTCGACAGCGCCAACGTGGCGGGAGGCCAGGCGCTGCTGGCGATCGCCGCAGCCGAAGCGGCCGCGCGCGGCGATGATGCGGCATCGATCATCGCCCTGCTCGAAGCGCTGCGGCCGCAGACGAAGACCTGGGCAATCACACGCGATCTGACCATGATCGTTCGCGGCGGACGCCTGCCGGCGTGGGGCAAGCCGCTGGTGCAGGCGTTGGGCCTGACGCCGATCGCAAAGTTGGGCGCCGGTGGAAAGCTGGGCCTGGTCAGCGGCCTGTTCGGCAGCACGGCATTGCCGGAGCGTTTCGCCCGCCACATCGCCAGGCGCGTCGACCGCCGTCTGCGCTGGCGGGTGATCGTCGGTCATTGCGATGCCGCTGCCGATGGTGAGGTCCTGTTGCGCGCGATGCGTGGCCTGCTCGATTGCCAGGATGCGTGGCTGGTGGAAACCGGTCCCGCCATCGGCGCCCATGCCGGGCCCAGCACTCTGGTCGTCAGCTTGCAGCCGGCGCAGCCGCAGTCGTGATTGCCGTTGCACCCACAGGCCTGCCACGGCGATGGCTCCGCACGCGCCGGAAGCCACGGGCATGACGTATTTGCTGCTGCTGGGTGCCTATGTGCTCGGTTCGGTGTCCGGGAGCCTGCTGCTGGGCAGTTTGCGCGGCGTGGACATCCGCACGCTCGGCAGCGGCAACGCCGGCGGTACCAATGCCTTGCGCACGCAGGGACCGGCCTTCGCGCTGGGGACGGTGGTGGTGGACGTCGGCAAGGGCGTGCTCGCCGCGTGGCTGGCGCTGAGGTTGCTGCCGCCGGCCGCGCATCCGGCATGGGCCGATGCGTGCGTGCTCGCTGCCATGGCAGGGCACGTGTGGCCGCTGTTCCATCGCTTCCGCGGCGGCAAGGGCGCGGCCACGCTGGTCGGAGGGCTGGCGGTGATCTGGCCGCCCGGGCTGCTGCTGGTGGTGGCGGTGTGGCTGCTGACGCTGTCGTGGAGCGGCTACGTAGGACTGGCTACCGTGCTCGCGGGCCTGAGCCTGTTGCCGATGGCGGTGTTGAGCGACGCGGATGCCTGGCGGCTCGCGTTTTCCGGCAGTGCCGCGGCGCTGCTGCTGTACACGCACCGCGCCAACCTGGCGCGCCTGCGCGCCGGCACCGAGCCCCGATCCGAGCGCGCGCGCGTGCTCGGCCGGCTGCTGTCGCGACGGGGCGGGTGACGCTGCTGCGTCCCGGTGCCGGGTGGCACGGGCAGGCGAAATTCGATGTCGCTGTGAGCCACGCCAACCTGCGGGCAGAAAAAACCCCGGCGTACCGGGGTTTCCTCTACTACGGTGCGCAGCCGGTCAGAAGGTGACCGACCAGCTGTTGATATAGCCGGTGTCGGCACTGTAGTTGTCGTTGACGCGAAGCTTCCAGGTGCCGTTGAGCGCCTCGCTCGACAGGTTCACGTTGTAGGTCGTGTTGATGTTGTTGGCGCTGCCGCCGCTGCGGTTGTGCAGCACATACACGCTGCCATCCGGAGCCACGAGATCGACCTTCAGGTCGCCGATGTAGGTGTGGACGATGTTCACCGCGACCGGGGTGCTGCTGGGTGCGTTGCCGCTGCGGCCCGATACCGTAATCGGGCTTTCGACGGTGGCGTTGTCGTTGATCGTGTAATTGCTGGTGTTGCTGTAGGTCTGCGCACCGCCACCGCCGGAAGTGCCGTAGTCACCCAGCAGGCTGACGCCGGAGAAGCTGGAATAGGCCTTCACCCGCACGTACCAGGTGCCGGCGCCCGGCGAGGCGAATGTGCACGTTTCGGCATTGCCGTTCTTGTACGGACGGCAGTCGTAGGAGCTGTCGGTCGGTGCGCTGCCGAATTTCACGTACATGTCGGCGTCACCGGTTCCACCTGACAGCGTGAACGTCAGGTTGGACGATCCCGAGGGCACCGCCATCGTGTAGTCCAGCGAGTTGCCGGTGGTTGCCGACAGGCCGGTGACCGCCACACCCTTGGTCAGGGTGCCACCGCCCGGCGGCGGGGGCGGCGGAGGAGCAGCGCCGAAGAACGAGTACAGCAGGCGATTGGGCGAGCCCTGCACGTTGCTGATCTTGTTCGGGGTCGCGGCGTTGATGATCGCGCTGTTGACTTCGCTGGCGCTGGCGGTCGGGTTCACCGCCAGGTACAGCGCGGCAACGCCGGCGATGTGCGGCGAGGCCATCGACGTGCCGCTGATCGTGTTGGTGGCGGTGGTACCGGTGGACCAGGCCGACTTGATCGACGAACCGGGCGCGAACAGGTCGATGCACGAACCGTAGTTGGAGAACGACGAGCGTGCGTCGGTCGAGGTGGACGATGCCGCCGTCAATGCCGCGGCCACGCGCGCTGGCGAGTAGTTGCAGGCATTCGCGTTGTCGTTGCCGGCAGCCACGGCATAGGTCACGCCGGCATTGATCGAATTGTTGACCGCGGTGTCCAGTGCGCTGGATGCACCGCCGCCGAGACTCATGTTGGCCACCGCGGGTTTGACGTGGTTCGAGGTGACCCAGTCGACGCCTGCGATCACCCCGGAGTTGGTGCCCGAACCGGTGCAGCCCAGCACGCGGACCGGATGCAGCTTCACCGCCTTGGCGATGCCCCAGGTCGCGCCGCCGACGGTGCCGGCGACATGCGTGCCATGGCCGTGGCAGTCATTGGTGCCGTTGCCATCGCTGATCGCGGTGTAGCCGCCACTGGCGCGGCCGCCAAAATCGGAGTGCGCCGACAGGATCCCGGTATCGATGATGTAGGCGTGGACCGAGGACGCGGTGGTGTCGTAGGTGTAGGAGCCGCTCAGCGGCAGGTCGCGCTGGTCGGTGCGGTCGATGCCCCAGGTCGCACCGGTCTGGGTGGCCGAGGCGTGGACGAGTCCATCCTCCTCGATGTACTCGACGCGCTTGTCGGCGAGCATGCGTGCCAATGCGCGGTCGGATGCCTTGACCACGAAGCCCCGCAGTGCCCGGTCGTAGCTGCGCACGAGGCTGGCGCGATGCATCAGGGCCATCTCGTTGGCAACGACAGCGACCTTCGGCCGGTTCGATTGTTCGCTACCCAGGCTGGCTGCATCGTCCTTGAGGACGACGATGTATTGGCCCTCGATGGGTTTTGCTGCGAAGCGGAGATCCGCCGCTTCGGCCGATGTTGCCGGTGCCATCGCCAGGAGCGTGGCGGCTGCGAGCGCGTGCAGGCAAAGCTGCGTCTTTCCATTTGGAACGGACATCTGAAACCTCCTTGTGGACAGAAGTGCGTCTGCGTCAGGCGGACGCATGTGGTGCTGCGAAGTGCGCTGCGACAGGTGATCGTCCCGCCCTGTTTGGACGCGCGTACTGGCTTGCGTGATGGCGGATGCACCGACTGGCTGTTCCTGCGCCCACTGAATGTAGAACAGGAAAATGGCCGCAATCCGGCGTGAAGGCGCAGGAAACCCCTGGAATATGTGATCACGGTCACAGATGAGGAAATCCGCAACCCGCTCACGGAAGAATTGTCAATAGTCCTTTCGTCCGGGAGCTGCGGTTTTCCAGTTTCCGGTAGGCGACTGTTCAGCGTGCTCGCCACGCCACCGCGGTG
>DATHRJ010000369.1:0-9398 GCA_035465455.1 Lysobacter sp. | reverse complement strand
CTTGTCTTTGGCGACACGCAGGGTGTGGTCAATACCGAAAGCTTCGCGGTGTACACGGACTGGACCTTCGACCTTACCGACAGGCTGGCCCTGAGCGCCGGCGCGCGCTACACCGACGAGGACAAGCACGCGGTCGCCCGCAACATCGGCTATACCGACGCGACCTACACCACCCCCAGCGGCGTGATCGCGGCGAACTTCGACAAGACCGTGAACTTCACGAACGTCTCGCCGAAGGTCTCGCTGGACTACCAGCTGACGCCGGATGTGCTGCTGTACGGCCTGGCTTCGCGCGGCTTCAAGTCCGGCGGCTACAACATTCGTGCCAACACCACCGCGGTGCCCGCGTCGGGCGAACCGTTCGACGACGAGCGCGTGGACAGCTACGAGATCGGCGGCAAGATGGCGTTCCTCGACCAGCGCCTGTTCTTGAACGTGGCGGCCTTCCACAACATCTACGAAGACATCCAGCTTTCGGTTTTCACCCAGTACATCGACGCCAACGGCAACCCGCAGTTCTTCGGCGACTTCGCCAACGCGGGCAAGGGTACGGTCAACGGCGCCGAGGTCGAGTACCAGTGGCTGCCGACCGCCAACTGGCTGATCAGCGGCAACCTGGCGTGGCTGGATACCGGGTATGACGAGTTCATCACCGCCGGGGTCAACGTCGCCGACAGCCAGCGCTTCACCAATGCGCCGGAGTTCTCCGGTGCGGCGAACGTGGAGTACCGCACCGACCTGGCCAGCGGCGGCAACGTGTCGGCGCGCGTGGGCTACTCGTACCAGTCGGAGGTCTGGCCGACCACCGATCTGAGTCCGGCGATCAAGCAGGACGGCTACGGGCTGGTCAATGCCGGTGTGATCTGGAAGAGCGGTGGCCCGTGGTCGGTGTCGCTGCAGGGCAGCAACCTGGCCGACAAGGAATACCGCACCACCGGTTACAACATCAATGCCGCGCTCGGCGTGCTGACCGGCTTCTACGGCGCGCCGCGGCAGTACGCGATGACGGTGCGTTACGACTTCTGACCCGGACCCGGAACCGGGTTGGATCGACGGCGGGCTTCGGCCCGCCGTTTTTCTTTGCCGGTGACCCATGACACGCAGCGGAAACGGATCGCTTTCTTGGCTATCCTGCAGGCGACCAGGGGAGGTCCAGCAGAAATGAACAGCAATGCCCGAAGCGCCCGATAGCCCGCCATGCTGAGCTTCGCCGTGGTCGCGCTGGCGAGCCTGGCCTGGCTGGCGCTGATGTTCGGCACCGCGTTGTACGGAGAACGCCGGCCGGCGTTGTTCGCGCGGCACTGGCGGCACATCTACGCGCTGTCGTTGGCGGTGCACTGCACCACCTGGACGTTCTACGGCACCGTCACCCAGGCAGCGCGCTACGGCTGGCCGCTGCCGCCGACGTTCCTGGGCGCGATCGTGCTGTACGCGCTCGCGGTCGGCTTCATGGTGAAGCTGGTGCGTCTGGCGCGCGAGACCAACGCCACCTCGCTTGCCGACCTGATCGCCACCCGGCTGGGCAAGGACGCGTGGCTGGCGGCGACCATCACCCTGGTCGCCGCGCTCGGGCTGATCCCGTACATCGCGCTGCAGCTCAAGGCGGTGGCGATGAGTTTCGCGATGCTGACCACACGCGAGACCGACCTGGCCACCGTGCCGGCATGGCAGGACAGCGCCATGTACGTGGCGCTGGCGATGGCGGTGTTCGCGATGCTGTTCGGCACGCGCCGGGCGAGCGCCACCGAGCACAACCGCGGCCTGGTGCTGGCGATGGCGTTCGAATCGCTGTTCAAGCTGGCCGCGATGCTGACCCTGGGCGCGTTCGTGTGGCTGGGGCTGGATGCGCTGCCGGCGGTGCCCGTGCAGGAGCTGCCGCCCGGTCCGGCCGGGGGTTTCCTGCCGCTGGTGCTGCTGGGCGCGCTGGCGATGTTCATCCTGCCGCACCAGTTCCACGTCGCCGTGGTCGAGTGCCGCGACGAGCGCGACGTGCGCACCGCGCGCTGGCAGTTCCCCCTTTACCTGGTGCTGATCGCGCTGCCGGTGCTGCCATTGGCCACGGCCGGTGGCGCACTGCTGGGCAGCCACATTCCATCGGACATGTACGTGATCGCGCTGCCATTGGCGCAGGGGCAGGGCGGGCTGGCGCTGTTCGCGTTCCTGGGCGGCTTGAGCGCGTCGACCGGCATGGTCGTGGTCAGCACGCTGACCCTGAGCCTGATGATCGGCAACCACTGGTTCGCGCCGGGCCTGCTGCGCGGAGCGTGGTCGCGCAACGACGGCGCCGACCTGCGCGGCCACGTGCTCGCGCTGCGACGCGTCGGCATCTTCGTGATCATGCTGCTGGCGTGGGCCTACAGCCGGCTGATCGCCGGCAGTGACGCCCTGGCCGACATGGGTTCGGTCGCGTTCTCCGCGCTGGCGACGCTGGTGCCGGCACTGGGCTTCGCGGTGTGGCGTCCGCAGACCCCGCCACGGGCGGCGCTGATCGGGGTGGTCGCCGGTTTCGCGACGTGGGCGTGGGTGTTGCTGCTGCCGATGACCTTCGACGCACGCGGCTCCATGCCCGGCTGGATCGACACCGGGCCGTTCGGCATCGCGGTGTTGTCGCCCGACGGCCTGTTCGGCCTCAGCGGCTGGAGCCGGCTGGGACGCGCGGTGGGTGCAAGCCTGTTCGTCGGCACGCTGGTCACCGTGCTGGCCGGCATCTGGCGTCTCGACGCGCCGCGGCGCACGCAGCGCGGGCTCGACGCCCAGACGCTGCGCGACGCCGGCCTGCGTGTCCTCCCGCGCGAACGGGTCGCCCAGCTGCTGCACGACGCGCCTGCGACCGGCGCGGTGACCGAGCAGGCGGAAGAGGGCGTGGAGCGCGAGCTGGCCGCAGTGCTCGGCTCGGCGTCGGCGCGGGTGCTGCTGGACGCGGCACGGCGCGAGGCCGGGCACCTGGACACGGTGGCGGCGATCGTCGGCGAGGCGTCGGCGGACCTGCGCTTCAACCAGCGCGTGCTCGAGGCGGCGCTGCAGAACATGAGCCAGGGCATCAGCGTGGTCGACGCGCAACTGCGGCTGGTGGCCTGGAACCGGCGCTATGCCGAGCTGTTCGGTTTTCCCGATGGCCTGCTGCAGGTCGGCCGCTCGATCGCCGACGTGTCGCGCTGGGCATTGCAGCAGTTGCCGCCGCAGGGTGACCCTGAGCGCGCGCTGGCGCGCCGGCTGGCATTCATGCGCGCCGGAACCGCGCATCTGTCCGAGCGCGTGTTGCCGGACGGCAGCATCATCGAAATCCGCGGCAACCCGATGCCCGGCGGCGGCTTCGTGGCCACGTTCACCGATGTCACCGCATTCCGTCGCGCGCAAACGGGGCTGATCCAGGCCAACGAGACGCTCGAGCAGCGCGTGGTCGAGCGCACCACCGATCTTGAGATCGCCAAGCACGAGGCAGAGCGCGCCAACGATGCCAAGAGCCGCTTCCTCGCCGCGATCGGGCACGACCTGATGCAGCCGCTGCATGCGGCGCAGCTGTTCGCCGATGCCTTGTCGCAGCATCTGGATGCCGCGCCGCAACGGGCCGCGCTCGCGCAGATCAGCGGCGCCCTGGATTCCACCGGCGACCTGCTGACCGGCCTGCTCGACATGTCGCGGCTCGAAGGTGGCGGGCTCGTGCCGCAACCGCGCGAGTTTCCGCTGGCCGAAGTGCTGGAGCCGCTGGCTTCCGAATTCCAGGTCATCGCCGCCGCGCATGGTCTGCAGCTGCGCTGCGTCGCCAGCAGCGTCTGGACCCACAGCGACCCGCAACTGCTGCGCAGGGTGCTGCAGAACTTCCTCGCCAACGCGGTGCGCTACACCGCGAAGGGCAAAGTGCTGCTGGGTGTCCGTCGCGACGGCGAGCGGTTGCGGATCGAGGTCCACGACAGCGGCGAGGGCATCGCCGTCGACCAGCAGGCCGTGATCTTCGAGGAGTTCCGCCGCGGCGACGACGCACCGGGGCAGGGGCTGGGCCTGGGACTTTCGATCGCCGACCGCATGGCGCAATTGCTGCACGCACCATTGGGCCTGCGCAGCACGCTCGGCGGCGGCAGCGTATTCAGCGTGACCGTGCCGCGGGTGGCGGTCGCGGCAAATCGCCCCACCGGCGACGCCACCATGCGGCGCAGTCTCACCGGCACCCCGGTGCTGCTGGTCGACAACGACCCGCTGGCGCTGGTGGCGCTGGCGAGCCTGCTGCAGGGCTGGGGTTGCCAGGTGGCGACCGCGGCCGATGGCGAAGCGGCGCGACGCGCGCTGGGCGAACGTCCCGCGGCGCTGTGGTTGTTCGACTATCACCTCGACCACGGCGACAGCGGCACCGCACTGGCCGCGCGCCTGGCCGCCGAGTTCGGCGCCCGCCCGGCGCTGATCCTCAGCGCCGACCGCAGCGATGGCGTGCGTCGCGCGGTGCACGAGGCCGGCCTGCCGTTACTGGCCAAGCCACTGAAGCCGCTCGCGCTGAAGTCGGTGCTCGATCGGCTACTTGCGGCGCGCGACCTGCAGATGGTGTGATCGGCCGTTGTCGACCGGGGAGCGCGGCGCACCCGGGACCTCGGCAACGCCCGGGATAGGCAAGGCCCTCGTCAGGCGAGGATGCGCGCCGGATCGGTCAGTTCCAGCTCGCGCAGCACCACGCCGGCCTGGGTGCGGTTGCGCACGCCGAGTCGCTCGAAGATTGCCGAGAGGTGCGCCTTCACCGTTCGTTCCTGCACGTCGAGGCGGTCGGCGATCTGCTTGTTCAACAGGCCCTGGGCCACGAACGTGAGCACGCGGAACTGCTGCGGCGACAGGCTCGCCAGGCGCGCGGCGAGGTCGGCGTCGCTGCTGGAGCTCTGGGTGCGTGCAACCGCGGCGCGCAACGAGGTCGGCAACCACTGCTCGCACGCGAACACCGCGCGGATCGCATCGCGCAACTCGTCGAGTCCCGAACTCTTCGGCAGGAAGCCGGCGGCGCCGTGATCGAGTGCGCGCCGCACCACGCGCGGATCGTCGTTGGCCGACACCACCACCACCGCGACCCCGGGATGCTGCGCACGGATCGCGGCCAGTCCCGCCAGGCCGTGATTGCCGGGCATGTGCAGGTCCAGCAGCACCAGGTCGATGCCCGGGTCGGCGTCGAGCGCGGTGAGCGCCGCGTCCAGCGTGCCGGCTTCATGGATCACCGCGTCGGTCACGGCTTCGGCCGCAGCCTGGCGCAACGCCGCGCGGAACAGCGGGTGGTCGTCGGCTATGAGCAGGGAAGGCATCGGCAGCAACGGCAGGGCGGGGTCGGCATGGCGCTAGCCTAGCAAGCGCGCAACCACGCCGCGCGCCCGTGCGCCTGTACCAAAGTACGATGGGCCGGATGCCGCGGCTTGCTAGGCTGCGACGATGGCCAATAAATCCTTAGCTCTCGTTGCGGCACTTGCCGCCATTGCCCTCGGCGCCTGTGCGACGCTGGCGCCGCGTGACTCCGCGGAGACGATGTCGATGTTCGAGCCAGTCCGGATCACCGAACACCGAGACGGTGACGACCTGCTCACCGCCGGGCTGGGCAGCGATGGCCTGCGCGCGGCGACCGCACCCGCATTCGCCGACCCGCAGCGTCCGACCGCGGTCGAAGTGCGCCGTCGCGCGCTGTGGAGCAACTGGCGCGGCATCGCCGATCTCGCCCCGGGCGGTGGCTACGGCGAGATCTACGGCAGCACCGCGAACGTGCCAGGCCGCGAGTTCAGCGCCTTGGCGAAGATCCCCGGCGCCCGCCACCCGCACCGGGTGCTGACCCAGGTGCCCGATGCATTCGACATGGCCAAGCGCTGCGTGGTGGTGACCGCGTCTTCCGGCTCGCGTGGCATCTACGGGTCGATCGCGGTTGCCGGCGCATGGGGTCTGCCGAAGGGCTGCGCGGTCGCCTACACCGACAAGGGCGCGGGCACGGATTATTTCGATCTGGACGCGGGGCAGGGGGTCGGCGTGGATGGCGTCTCCGGCTCCGGGGTGCCGCTCGCGTTCGCGCCGGACTCGGCTGCGTCGGCGGCCGACGGCGCACGCGGCGTCGCCTTCAAGCACGCCCACTCCGGCGACAACCCCGAGGCCGATTGGGGCCGCCACGTGCAGCAGGCGGCACAGTTCGCGTTGCAGGCGCTGGACACCGCGTTCCCGCAGGCGGCGCCGTTCACCTTCGACAACACCCGGGTGATCGCGGTCGGCATCTCCAACGGCGGTGGTGCGGTGCTGCGTGCCGCGGAACTGCCGGGCGACTGGCTCGATGCCGTGGTCGCCGGCGAACCCAACATCCTCGCCCCAGGCGGGCGCTCGCTCTACGACTACGGCACGGAAGCGGCGTTGCTGATGCCATGCGCGCTGCTGGACCCCGCACTTGCGCCGCTGCCACAACCGCCGATGACCGCGCAGGTGACGCCGGCATGGTCGCAGCGCTGCGCGTCGCTGCGCGCGGCAGGACTGGTCGAGGGCGACGACGTGGCGGCACAGGCGCGTTCGGCGCACGCGCAGCTGCGCGCGCAGGGCTGGACCGATGCGGCGCTGCGCGCCGGCACACTGTCGGCAGGTTTCGACCTGTGGCGCGCGGTGGCGGTGACCTATGCCTCGGCGTACGGCCGCTACGGCGTCGACGAGCATCCCTGCGGTTATTCGTTCGCGGTGCAGGACCCGGATTCCAGCCCGCGCGCGGCAACCGCCGCTGAGCGCGCTGCGTGGTTCGCCGAGGCCAGCGGGATTGCGCCCGGCGCAGGCATCGGCATCATCGATGCGACGATGGCCTTGCCTGATCCGACCTTCCCGGGACTGCAGTGCCTGCGCGCACTGGCCACCGGCGACAGCGCCGATGCGATGCGCGTTCGGGCAGGTGTGGAGGAAATCCGGGCCGCGCCGCCGCGCGAAGGCCTGCCGGTGGTCGTGATTCACGGGTTCGATGACGGGGTGGTGCCGGAAGCGTTCAACAGCGCGCCGTACGTCGCGATGGCAAAGGCCGCCGGCGGCGACGTGCGCTATTGGCAGGTCCGCAACGTGCAGCACTTCGATGCTTTCCTCGGTTTGCCCGACTACGCCGCGCGTTACCTGCCGATGCTGCCGTACGTTTACGCCGCGCTGGATCGTGTCGCCGCGCACCTCGACAGCGGCGCGCCGCTGCCGGTCGATGCGGTCATCGCGACCACTGCGCGCGGCGCCGGCAACCCACTGGCGGCCTCGCATCTGGCGGTTCCGCGCCAGGCCCACTGATCGGCAACAGTTGCCGGCTTCACGCCGGCACTGGCAGTCTGGGGCTCCCTTGCCGGATGCCCGACCGCCATGAACCCAGAACGCCGCGTCCCGCGCCACTTCTCGATGCTCCGCGAATTCCACCTGGCCGACTGGTTCACGCTGGCCAATGCGTTCTGCGGTACCGGCGCGATATTCGCCGCGATGCGCTTCCTGCAGGAGGGCGTCGTACGCGACCTCATGATCGGCATGGCGCTGATCCCGCTCGCTTTCATCTTCGACGCACTCGACGGCCGCGTCGCGCGCTGGCGCAAGTCCGCGTCCACGCTCGGGCGCGAACTCGACTCGCTGGCCGACGTGATCTCCTTCGGCGTCGCGCCGGCCGCGCTGGCCTATGCGTGTGGCATGCAGGGCGGGTGGGACTGGGTGGTGCTGAGCTACTTCGTCGGCTGCGGCGTGAGCCGGCTGGCGCGCTACAACGTCACCGCCGAACAGCTGGCCGGCGATGAGGGCAAGGTCAAGTATTTCGAGGGCACCCCGATCCCCACCAGCCTCGCGCTGGTGGTCGTGCTCGCCGTGGCCGCCTGGCAGGGCGCGATCGGCAACCAGCTGTGGTTCGGCATGGTCCAGTTGGGCCCCTGGCAGTTCCATCCGCTGGTATTGATCTTCGCGCTCTCCGGTTCGCTGATGATCAGCAAGACCCTGCACATTCCCAAGCCCTGAGCGCTTGACGTTTACGTGCGGGTGAACGAACGGCGATGCCGAAACATCGACCGAAGTCCACGGAAAGTCGGATGGCGCGATGCAACATTCCCGTTGCTATGATCGCTGCAACACTGGGAGGGTGCGATGAGCAACGGGTTTGGGGCAGGCGGTTCCGGCGGTTCGGGTCAGGGCGGTTTCGGTGCGGCGGGATTTGGACCCGGCGATTACCAGAAGCTCGTCCGCGAGTACTGGAACAACTGGGGCGAGATGATGCGCAAGGCCGCCGCTTCGGCGCCCTCTGGCTTGCCGGGCATGACCGGCATGCCACCGGGCATTGGCTCGATGCCCGGCATGCCGGGGTTCGACGAAGGCGATGCGGCGAAGATCCCGGGCTGGAACGAGGCGCTGGCCTGGTGGTCCGACGTCGCCAAATCCGGCGCTGGCGGTGGTGCGGACACCGGCTTCAAGGACGCGGTCGACCAGTTCAACGCCCAGGCCCGCAGCTGGTTCGAGCTGATGCAGCAGGTGGCTGCGCAGGCGCAGCCTGGCGCCAGCCCGGCCGATATCGCCCAGGCCTGGCAGCGCGCGCTTGGCGGGCTGGGCGACAACCCGTTCGCCGACATGTTCCGCACCATGCGCGGCCCCGGCCAGCAGGGATTCGACAGCTGGCTCGAGCAGGCCGCACCGTACATGCAGGGCTTTGCGCCGTGGCAGGGCGAGGGCCAGTCGCTGCTGGGCCAGCCGACCTTCGGATTCACCCGCGAGCACCAGCAGCGCTGGCAGCAGCTGATGCAGGCGCAGATCGATTACCAGCGCCACAGCCACGCCTACAACGCGCTGATGGCCGAGGCCGCGCACAACGCATTCAAACTGTTCGAGACCAAGCTGCATGAGCGCAGCGAGCCGGGCCGCCAGCTCGAGTCGGCGCGCGCGTTGTTCGACCTGTGGATCGAGGCGGCCGAGGAGGCGTATGCCGAGATCGCGCTGTCGCCGCGCTTCCGCGAAGCCTACGGTTCGATGGTCAATTCGCAGATGCGCCTGCGCGGCGGGCTGCAGCGCGAGGTGGAGGAGGCCTGCGAGCTGTTCGGCATCCCGACCCGCACCGAGGTCGATTCGTCGCATCGCAAGCTGGTCCAGGTCGAGCGCGAACTGCGCCGCATCCGCGACGCGCTGGAGGCGATCGGCGGACTGGACGAACTGGCCGCACGCGCCGGGGGATCGATCGAGCCCAGGCGCCGGTCGGCGGCGGCAAAGCCTGCGGCGAAGCAGCCGGTAGCGAAGAAGGCCACTGCGAAGAAGGCCACTGCGAAGCCGGCCGTAGCGAAGAAGGCCACAGCGAAGAAGGCCACAGCGAAGAAGACCGCAGCGAAGAAGACCGCAGCGAACAAGACCACAGCGAAGAAGGCCACAGCGAAGAAGTCCACAGCGAAGAAGTCCACAGCGAAGAAGTCCACAGCGAAGAAGGCCAC
>DATHRJ010000368.1:0-5607 GCA_035465455.1 Lysobacter sp. | reverse complement strand
GGCACGCCGACATCCAGGTCCATGGTGTTGGGAGAGGCGGTCTGCAGCAGGTGGAAGATGTGCAGGCGCAGGATCATCTCGGTGCGCTCGCTGCCGGGATCGTCCTCCTCGATCGCGATGTCGAACCGCCGCCACAGCTGTTCCCAGCGCAACGCGTGGCTCGCGTGCAGCGACTTGAAGTCGACCGCCCGCGCCACCGCCTGCCGCGCCTCCAGTCCGCATTCGCTGACCGCCGCATCCCGGCCGGTGTAGAGCGCTACCACCTTCTCGATCCGCACGGTTTCGCCAGACCCGATCGACACGCCGAAGCGCTGCGCGATGCGCGCGCCGTCGACCTCGAAGCGCGGGGAGCACTCCCGGCGCGTGCGGTCTTCGCGGTGGCAGGTGGTGCGCGCCGCCACCGCGACTTCCAGCCGCGACTGGACGGTGCGCACCTTCAGGTAGAGGTGCTCGGCGCCGGGTGCGGCGGTTTCGATCAACTCCAGGTGGCGGCCGGCGAGCGCGCGGTAGCGGGCGACGCCGGCGTTGACCACGTTGCCGTCCAGGGCGCTCTCGAACTCCAGCGTGCCCGACCAGTTGAGTGCGCCAATCGTCATTTCGATCGCCGCCAGGTGCTGCTGGTCCATATGCACCAGGCGCCGCTCGCACAGCCGGGTGCGCAAGCCCTTGGCGTGCTCGAACAGCACGATCCGTTCGAGGAGGCCATGGCGCAGATCCAGCGTCTGCCGGTATTCGATCAGTTCCACGCCGCGCAGGTCGAACCAGGCGCCGCCGTTTATCCGGAATGTCAGCGCCAGCCAGTTGGGCATGTTGACCAGGTCTTCGTTCTCGACGTTGCGCCCGCCGATCTCGCTGGTCAGCCGGTTGTAGCCGCCGGCGAGGTAGGTGCCGGGATAGTGGAACTCATCGGCGTGAGCGTGCGTGGCGGCACCGCGGGTGGCGAAGTAGCCGTTCCCCAGCGTGCACAGCGCCTCACGCAATCCTTCCTGGTGCGGATCGAATCCCTCGTAGACCAGCGCCCAGTCGTTCACTGCCGGCGCTCGCAGGCATCGGCCAGGGCTTCCAGGAACACCCGCACCTGGCCCGGATCGCGCAGCCGGTATCGCGCGGCCGTCGCCCGCGGCGCGTCCAGCACGACGATCCCAAGCCCGTGGCCGGCGACGACGCGCAACGCGTCCTCGTCCGTCACGTCGTCGCCGATATAGGTCGGAAGGACATCCGGCGTGTCCAGTTGGAGCTCGTGCAGCAGCCACTCCACCGCCGCGCCCTTGTCCCAGTCGATGTCCGGTTGCAGCTCGAACACTTTCTTGCCGTGGCGCTTGCGCAGGCCCGGTTGGCGGTGCAGCGCCTGGTCCACGGCGTCCTCGACCGCGGGCCAGTCGCTTTCGGCCACCAGGCGGTAATGCGTGGCGATCGAGAAGCGCTTGCGTTCGACCAGCGCACCGTCGATCGACGCCACCGCGCAGCGCAGTTCACGCTCGGCCGCATCCAGTGCCGGCAATGCCTCCACCCCCTTGGCGTGCTGCTGGTGAAGCCCGCCCGGCCCGACGATGTCGAACCCGTGACTGCCGGCGTAATAGATGCCGCTGATGCCGGCACGCGCGCGCACGTCGTCGACATCGCGGCCGCTGACCACCGCCACCGTGCACAGCCGCGCCAGGCGCTCCACCGCATCGCGCGTGGGCGGGTCGATGCCTGCCAGCTCCGGCCGGTCCACGATCGGCGCCAGGGTTCCGTCGAAGTCCAGGAATACCGCCAGCCGCCGGTTGCGCGCCAGCGCCTCGATCTCGTCCAGGTGCTCCAGTGCCGCTGGTGTGTCCGCAGCCATCGCCGTCAGTCCATGACGTCGATGCGGGACAGATCGGTGACCACGACATCGGCGCCGTGCGCGCGCAACGCATCGCCCTGTCCGGTGCGGTCGACGCCCACCACCAGCCCGAATCCGCCGGCGCGGCCCGCGGCAACGCCGGCCAGTGCATCCTCGAACACCACCGCGCGCGACGGTTGCACCCCAAGTGCCTCCGCCGCAGCCAGGAAGATGTCGGGTGCGGGTTTGCCGGCGAGACCTCGCTCGTCGGAGTCGATGCCGTCGACCTTGACCTCGAACAGGTGCAGTGCCCCGACCGACTTCAGTATCGGCACGCAGTTCCGGCTCGAGGACACCACCGCCGTGCGGATGCCGGCCGAGCGCAGGCGCTCCACCAGGGCGATCGAATGCTCGAACAGCTGCGCGCCGTCGCTGTGCAGCAGCTGCTGGAACAACGCATCCTTGCGATTGCCCAGTCCGGAGACGGTATCGGCATCCGGAAGGTCGGACGCATCGCCGCGCGGCAGCTCGATGCCGCGCGACTCCAGGAAACTCTGCACGCCGTCGTAGCGCAACTTGCCATCGACGTGGCGCAGATAATCGTGCTCGATGTCGAACGCGGGGTAGACCGTTCCATCCTCGCGGCCACGCTGCTCGAGGAACGCATCGAACATCCGCTTCCATGCCTTCGCATGCAGCGTGGCGGTGCGGGTGATGACGCCGTCGAGGTCGAAGATGACCGCGTCGAACCGCTCGCGCGAGATCGCCGCGACTGTGGCTTCACCGCTGGCCTGGGGCGGGCGGGACGCGGGCTGCATGTCAGGTCCTCGGTGGCGCGGGGGCGCGATACTGGCCCGCGCGGCCCTCCGCCACGTCCGGTGCACCGTGCAATGCCAGCCATTTGACGATGTCCTCGCGTCGCAGCAATCCTTGCAGGACCTCGCCGCTGACCACGGGCAACTGGTTCAGGTCGCGCTGGCCGAGGATGTCCAGCGCCTCGGCCGCGCTCTGGCCCGGGGCGAGCATCGTCAGCCTGCCCACCGGCGTCATGATCTGGCCGACACTGGTGCGGTCCCAGGCCTCGCGCTGGATCTTCTGCAGGTCGCGCAGCGAGACCATGCCGGCCAGGCGGCCATCGACCTCGACCGGAAAGGCGCGCTGGCCGCTGGGCATCACCAGTTCCTCCACCAGGGTGCCCACGCGCATCTGCGGATCGACCCGGGTGACGGAGGACTGCATCAACCGCCGCACCGGCACGTCGCCCAGCGAGTGCTGCAGCAGCAACTGCCGGTAGCTGGCGACGGCGGCGGCATTGAGGAACCAGCCGATGAAGATCAGCCACAGCCCGCCAACGAAGCCGGTACCGAAGACCGGAACGCTCCACCCCAGGATCATCAGGATGCCGGTGGCAATCAGCACCCAGCCGAACGCCTGTCCGGCGCGGGAAGCCCAACGCGTCGCCAGTTGCTGGTTTCCCGTCGCGCCCCAGAGCAGGGCCCGCAACACGCGTCCGCCGTCCAGCGGGAAACCCGGCACGAGATTGAACACCGCAAGCAGGATGTTGATCGGCCCCAGCCACAGCAGCACCGATACCACCGGCCCCAACGTCGCCAGCGTTGCACCGGGGTCATCGGGATCGAACAGGATCGGTCCATGGACCGCCGCGGCGATCCACAGGAAGGCCAGACCGAGCACGAGGCTGGTCAGGGGTCCGACGATCGCCATCAGGAACTCGCCGCGCCACGACGGCGGCTCGTTCTCCATGTGCGCCATTCCGCCAAACATGAACAAGGTGATGCGGCGAACATCGACGCCGATCCTGCGGCCGACGAGCGCATGGGAGAACTCGTGGGCGAGCAGGGACGCGAAGAACACCACCGCCGCGGCCAAGGCAGTCACCCAGTTGAGCGCCGGGCTCCAGTCGGGGTGCCACGCCGGAAAGACCCCGACGGCGAGGCTGAAGGCGATCAGCAGGAAGATGACCGTCAGGCTCCAGTCGATGGCGACTTCGATGCCGAACAGCGAACCGAGGCGAAAACCGCCGATCAAGCCCATGCTTTCCTCCTGCTACCTCGTCGTCCCCGGCGCCAGCGCGTTCGCTCCATGCGCTGGTCCGCGCGATGCACGCCGTAGCGGAGCCCGCGTCCCCAGCATCGTTTGCGGGTGCGGCGGGATGTTGATCGACATCAAAGGTAATAACGGCGACAGACCCCAGGCTTGGCCAGGCAAGCGTCAACGCAGCCGGATCGCCGCCTGCGTCGATGCCGGTCCACGCACGCAGCCACGAGGTGCAGCGGCAATGAAGCTCGGCATGATCGGCCTCGGACGCATGGGCGCCAACATGTCGCAGCGGCTGCTGCGGGGCGGGCATGACGTGGCCGGTTTCGACCAGGATCCCGAAGCGCTTCGGCTCGCGGCGCGGGCGGGTGTCGAGCCGGCTGGATCGGTCGCCGCGCTGGTCGCGGCATTGCCCACACCACGGGTGCTGTGGCTGATGCTGCCAGCGGGTGCGGTCACCGACGACACGCTGGCGCAACTGCTGCCAGTGCTGGAGCGTGGCGACGCGATTGTCGATGGCGGCAACTCGCATTACCGGGACACGCTGCGTCGCGCCGATACGTTTTCCGGCCGGCAGATCGACTACATCGATTGCGGCACCAGCGGTGGCGTGTGGGGCCTGGCCGAGGGGTATGGCCTGATGATCGGCGGTGACGAGTTGGCGGTCGAACGGCTGCGGCCGATCTTCCAGGCACTGGCGCCCGACAAGGACATCGGCTGGGGCAGGGTGGGGCCGGTCGGTGCTGGCCACTACACGAAGATGGTCCACAACGGCATCGAGTACGGGCTGATGCAGGCCTACGCCGAGGGATTCTCGATCCTGCACCACAAGCGCGAGTTCGACCTCGACCTGCACCAGCTCGCGCAACTGTGGCGCCATGGCAGCGTGGTGCGCTCGTGGCTGCTCGACCTCATCGCGCTGGCTCTGGCGGAGAACCCGAAGATGTCCGGCATCGCGCCGTATGTGGCCGATTCCGGCGAAGGCCGCTGGACCGTGGCCGAGGCGATCGACCTGGACGTTCCGGCGCCGGTGATCACGATGTCGCTGCTGGCGCGGCTGCGTTCGCGCGACACCGATTCCTACGCCGACAAGCTGCTGGCGGCGTTGCGGCAGCAGTTCGGTGGCCATGCGGTCAGGAAGGAATGACCTGCGGCCCGCAGTGGCACCGTTACGGCAGCTGCGACGCCCGGATCGACCGATCTTGCACACGCCACGTCGACTCGAACCGGGCGCGCAAGCCAGCCGATCGCCGCCTGCCTTCGCGCCGCCGGTCCCTCCGACATTGGCCGTTTCCGGTGAGAACGTCCGGGCTTTGCCGGCCCCGCATCCACGGTATGCTCACCGGGCCGCCAAGATATGTAGCCCGCTGGCCCGGGAGGAGTGTGGAGTGAACAGCAATGGCTGATGTCTTCATTTCCTATGCTCGCGCCGACAAGGCGCGCGTCGCACCACTGGTCGCGGCCATAGAAGCCAGGGGCTGGTCGGTATGGTGGGACCCGGAGATCACGCCTGGACAGGAGTTCGACGACCGCATCGACATCGAGATCGATGCGGCCAAGGCCGTCCTGGTGGTCTGGTCGCCGGTCTCGGTGGTATCGCGCTGGGTACGCGGCGAGGCGCGCGAGGCCGCGGACCGCGGCATCCTCGTCCCGGTCCGGTTCGACACCGCGCGCTTGCCGATGGACGTACGCGCCATCCACACCACCGATCTGGATGGCTGGGACGAAGACGCCGCAAGTCC
>DATHRJ010000367.1:0-2315 GCA_035465455.1 Lysobacter sp. | reverse complement strand
GCCAGGGTGTCGGGGATCTGCTCGCGGGAGAAGCCGAACGTGGTGAGGAAGCTTTCGCTCCACCACAGCGACCCACTCTCGATGACGAGATCGTAGACCGCGTCGCTGGTCGCCCGTGCGATCAGGCGGAAACGTTCCTCGCTGCGGCGCTGCTCCTCTTCGGCATGCAGTCGCTCGGTGATGTCGCGGATCAGCACCAGGCAGGCCTTGCGCCCGTCGAAATCGATGTCGACGCCGATGTTGTTGACGTAGATGACGCTGCCGTCGTGCAGCACGTGCCGCCACGGCCGCCCGCTGTCGTCGCGCATGGGCGAGGTGTTGAGGAAATGCGTGGCCTCGTCGCGCTCGCTGGCGGGGCGGATGTCGAGCACGGTCATCGCCAGGAACTGCTCGCGGTCGTAGCCGTATTTCTCGATGGCGCTCTCGTTGACCGCGATGAACCGCAGCGACTCGCGGTCGAATACCCACATCGGCAGCGGATTGCGCTCGAACAGGAACCGGTACTGCGCCTCGGCCTTGCGCAGCTGCTCGCGTACCCGTGCCAGTTCGCTGACGTCCTGCTGGATCCCGCGCACGATCCGGCGACCGTCGGGCTCGCGCACCAGGCTGCCGCGGGCCTGTACCCAGAGCACCTCGCCATCGGGACGCATCGCCCTGAACTCAACCGGATCGGGGCAGTCGCCTTCCACCAGCTGCTGCATCCAGGCATTGACCCGCTGCCGGTCAGCCGGGTCCACCCAGTCGCACACGTCACCCACGGAGATCGGGGCGCCGCTGTGCGGGCGGCCGTAGATCGCAAAGATGTCCTCTGACCAGCGCACATGGCCTGCCTCGACGTCCCATTCGTACTCGCCGATCGCCGCCATCGCGTGCGCCTGCTGCAGGCGCACGCTGGTGCTGCGCAGTTCGCGGAGCAGGGTGGTCTGGCGGCGCTGGCTGCGCGTCAGCAATCCCACCAGCCACGCCCACAGCCCGCCCATGAACACGCTCAGGCCCAGCACCACCGCGGCGAACGCGTACCACGTCAGCAGGATCGCGCTGTCCGGCGCACTGGCCACCGCAATCAGCGGGGTGCCGGGTATCCGCACGAACACGAATTGCCGCCTGACCCGGTCGAACACGCTGGGACTGACGAAGCGGCCCTGCGCGAGGTCGCCGTGCGGTGGCTGGAACAGCAGCGAATCGTTCAGGGAGCGACCCACGTTGGCCGCGTTGTCCTGGGAGCGCGCCAACAGCACGCCGTCGCGATGGACCAGGTTGAGCAGCTCATCCTCGCCCAGCGCGTAGCCTTCCACCATCTCGGCGAACCACGCCGCATCCACCTTGCCCGAGACGCGCAAACCACCGGGCTGGTCGCTCCAGACCGGGACCACCCAGTGGCCGTCCGCGCGAACCGGGGCGCCCAGCTGCAGCCCGCCGTGCAGCGCAGCGGCACCATCGATCGGCTGCGTGTGCAGGTCGGTCAGCGGAATCGTCAGGACCGCGGGTACCGCGGCGTGACCGGCTGGCGTCGCCTCCCCCGCGCGTGCGGCGTGCATCGCCAACTGGTGCGACAGCAGTTCCAGCCGCTCCAGTGCCTGGCGCTGGACAGCCTCGACCAGCAGTTGCGAGCGCGCCGCCGCCGAATCGCGCTGTGCATTGCGGTCGTGCACCAGCAGCCACAAGGCCAGCAGCGGCAACGCCATCGCCAGGCCCATGCCCAACCACAGCAGATGACGATTGCGCCGTTCGGGCGCAATGGGGTCCGGACTGGCGGCTGTGCGATCCCTCACCAATTCACTCCGCCCCTGCGAGTCCCACAGTCAACGCGTATCGGCAGCGTCGGTCAAGCCGGGATGCCCGGGCACGCGCAATCAGTGCGCCTTGCCGGCTTTCGCGGTCTGGCCCATCAAGCGGTCGGTCCAGGCGATGCCGATCGCGGAAAGGATGAACACGCCGTGGATCACCGTCTGCCACATCACCCCGACCGCGGTAGACGACGTGCAACGCTGCGTGGCCACCTGAATGCCTTCGGCGGCGGCGGACGTCGCCGCGCGCAGGGCGTTGATCGCATCGGCCGAGCCGCAGATCGGCAGCCCCAGTTCGCCGGCGGCGATGAAGGTCTTGAGCAGGTGGATCGAAGAGATGCCGATGATCGCCATCGCCAGCTTGACCTTGAGCACGCTCGCGTTGACGTGGCTGAGCCACTCGGGCTGGTCGGGATGGCCCTGCAGTCCGAGTCGCGACACGAAGGTCTCGTAGCCGCCGACGATGACCATGATCAGCAGGTTGGAGATCATCACCACGTCGATCAGCGCCAGCACCACCAGCATGAT
>DATHRJ010000366.1:0-4892 GCA_035465455.1 Lysobacter sp. | reverse complement strand
ATTGCCTGGTGCGACGCCGATCCGCGAGGCCGCGACCGTCAGCGGCAGCGGATCGGGCTTGCGCGCCGCCAGGGTGTCGCCACCGATCAGTACCGCGCAGCGCTCGTGCCAGCCCAGCAGCGGCAACAGCTGCCGGGCGAGGTATTCGGGTTTGTTGGTGACGATGCCCCAGATGCAGTCAGCAGCTTCGAGTTGCCTGAGCATCGCCTCGATGCCGTCGAATGGACCGCCGTGACGGCCGAGTTCGCGCTCGTAGCACTGCAGGAACGGCGCGACGCGCGCTTCCCGCTCTGGCTCGATCAGGTGCCCGAAGGCGGCCGCGAGCATCGCCCGCGCGCCCTTGGACACGTGCGGGCGCAACTGGGCCAGGCTCATCGGCGCCAGATCGTGCTGGCCGCGCATGATGTTGAGCGCGGCGAGCATGTCCGGCGCGCTGTCGAGCAGCGTGCCGTCGAGGTCGAACAGTACGACTTTGGGGAAAGGCATAAGGATGCGGTGAATGACGGTGCGGGAATGGGGAACTGTAGAGGAGTCGCAGACGTACTTCGGGGCTGGCTGGAAGGCCGGAGTGGGCAAGCGCAAAGCAGGCTTTGTCGAGACCCAGCAATGGCCAGGGATCCCAAGCATGAAGCAAATCTCCAGCTCCGTACTCGCCGTTCGCGCTTTGCCGCTCCGGCTTTATCCCGCCTTCGAGGCGCACGCCAGATAATTGACGTCGGTACGCGAGATCACCCGCGCCGCGTTGCGCCACGGCTCGTACATCAGGCCACTGACATCATCCAGTTGCAGTCCGGCCGCCCGCAGCCACGCCGCCAGTTCCGAGGGCTTGATGAAGTCGCGGTACTGGTGCGTGCCCCTGGGCAGCAGCCGGGCCACGTATTCGGCGCCCACGATCGCCAGCGCGAACGCGGCCGGGGTGCGGTTGAGCGTCGAGACGAACAGGCGGCCACCGGGCTTGAGCAGGATCGCGCACGCGGCGATGACCGCCGCCGGATCGGGCACGTGCTCGAGCATCTCCATGCAGGTGACCGCATCGAACCGGCCCGGCATTTCCGCAGCCAGCGACTCGACCGTCTGCTGCCGGTAGTCGACCTTCACCCCGGATTCGAGCCCGTGCAGGCGCGCGACCTTGAGCAGCTCCGGCGCCAGGTCCAGGGCGACCACCGTCGCGCCTTCGTGCGCGAGCGCCTCGCTGAGCAGTCCGGCGCCGCAGCCGACGTCCAGCACCTGCGCACCGGGCAGCGTCATGCGCGCGGCCACGTAGCCCAGGCGCGCGGGGTTCAGCGCATGCAGCGCCTTCTGCGGGCCCTGCGGGTCCCACCAGCGATGGGCCAGCGCGCCGAACTTGTCGAGCTCGGCCTGGCTGAAGTTGCTGTCGGCATGTTCCGGGCTGGAACCTGCGCCGGCCTGGTCGTGCTGGCTCATGCCACGCTCCTTGCCGCGCCGATCCGTGCCCGCCATTGCCTGGCATTGGCGATCAGCGCGCCCGTGTCGATGTCGACCAGCTCGCGCTGGCGCAGTTTGCAGCGGCCCGCGATCCATACATCGCTGACCTGGTGCCGGCCGACGGCGTAGACCAGCTGCGAGATCACGTGGTGCAACGGCTGGGTTTCGATCTGCTCCAGATCGACGCAGGCCAGGTCGGCCTGCTTGCCGATCTCGATCGATCCGACCGCGGCATCGAATCCCATGGCGCGCGCACCGCCCAGCGTGGCCGCGTGCAGCGCGCTGGCGGCGCTGAACGCCGCCGCGTCTTCGGCCACCGCCTTGGCCAGCAGCGCGGCGGTGCGGGTTTCGCCGAACATGTCGAGGTCGTTGTTGCTGGCGCAGCCGTCGGTGCCGATCGCGATGTTGACGCCGGCGCGCCGCAGCTTCTCGACCGGGCAGAAACCCGAGGCCAGCTTGAGGTTGGATTCCGGGCAATGCACCACGCTGACCCCGCGCTGCGCGCACAGCGCGATCTCCGCATCGGTCACCTGGGTCATGTGCACCGCGATCAGCCGGTCGTTGACCAGCCCCAGCCGGTCCAGCCGCGCGAGCGGCCGCTGGCCATGCAGGCGCTGCGAATCGGCGACTTCGTGCGCGGTCTCGTGGGTGTGCAGGTGCACCGGCAGGTCGAGCTGGTCGGCCAGCATGCGCACCCGTTCGAGGTTGTCGTCCGATACCGTGTACGGGGCGTGCGGCGCGAACGCGGTGGCGACCAGCGGATCGTCGCGCCACTGATCGAAGACCTCGCCGGCGCGGGCGAAGTACTCGTCGTCGGACTTGGCCCATGCCGTCGGAAAGTCGAACACCGGCAGCCCGACCCGCGCGCGGAAGCCGTGGCGCTTGTAGACGGCGGCCTGCACATCGGGGAAGAAGTAGTTCTCGTTGGCGCAGGTGGTTCCGCCGCGCAGCATCTCGGCGATCGACAGCGCGACGCCATCGGCGACGAATTCCGGCCCCATCACCGCGCCTTCCACCGGCCAGATGTGGCCGTTGAGCCATTCCATCAGCGGCAGGTCGTCGGCAACGCCTCGCAGCAGCGTCATCGGGTTGTGGGTGTGGGCGTTGATCAGACCCGGAATCAGTGCCGCACCGGGGCGCGACACCACCTCGCCGGCATCGAACCGCGCGCGCGCCTGGGCGATCGGCAGCACCGCGACGATGACCCCATCGACGACCGCGACCGCGTGGTCCTCGAGCACGGCACCATGCGGTTGCACCGGCACGACCCAGCCCGCCTCGATCAGCAGGTCACAGGCTTCGCGCGGGTTTTCGATACTCATGCAATCGTTTCCTGTGCTCCGGGCCGAGGCCCGGCCAGCATCACTTCACCCGGCTCTCGTATTCACCGGTGCGTGTATTGACCTTGACGATCTCGTCCTGGCCGACGAACAGCGGCACGCGCACGACCGCGCCGGTTTCCAGCGTCGCCGGCTTGCCGCCGCCGCCGGAGGTGTCGCCACGCACGCCCGGGTCGGTCTCGACGATCTTGAGATCGACGAAATTGGGCGGCTGCACCGCGATCGGCACGCCGTTCCACAGCGTCACCACGCACAGGTCCTCGCCCTTGAGCCACTTGTAGGCATCGCCAACACCGGCCTTGTCGGCCTGCACCTGCTCGAAGGTTTCCGGCTGCATGAAATGCCAGTACTCGCCATCGGAGTACAGGAACTGCATGTCCGTATCCATGACGTCGGCGGCCTCCAGGTCGTCGGTCGCCTTCATCGTCAGTTCGACCACGCGCCCGGACTTGATGAAGCGGTACTTGATCCGGGTGAACGCCTGGCCCTTGCCCGGTTTGACGTATTCGGTCTCGGTGATGACGCAGGGTTCACCGTTGACCAGGATCTTCAGTCCGTTCTTGACGTCGTTCATGCCGTAGGTGGCCATGCTGGAACTCCTGCAGTAAATGTCGGTATGAATAGGGGCGGGCGGCCGACGCGGCGGCAGGCAGCTAGAATACGGTGCTGCGCGATGGCCACAGGGCCGTGCGCTGGCAAAACCGGACCCGCATGATACCCGCAGCCCCCGCTCCCCTGCAGCCCACCGCCTTGCAACCGCCGCCCTGGCAGCAACTGTGGCGCGACGCCGTGCGCGACCCGCACGAGCTGCTGGCGATGCTGGGGCTCGATCGCGCCGGGTTGGCGCCGTCGGCCGAGGCGGCGACGCAGTTCCCGTTGCGGGTGCCGCGCGGATTCGTCGCGCGCATGCGCCACGGCGACGCCGCCGACCCGCTGCTGCGGCAGGTGCTGCCGCTGGACGCCGAGATGCGGCCGATGCCAGGGTTCGTCATGGACGCGGTCGGCGATGGCGATGCCAAAGCCGGCAGCGGGGTGATCCGCAAGTACCAGGGCCGCGCGCTGCTGGTGGCGACCGGCAGTTGCGCGGTGAACTGCCGCTACTGCTTCCGGCGGCACTTTCCCTATGCGCAGGAGACCGCCGCCGCGGCCGGCTGGCGCGACGCGGTCGAATTGATCCGCTGCGACCCGGCCATCGATGAGGTGATCCTGTCCGGCGGCGACCCGTGGTCCCTGGGTACCGCCAAGCTGGCCGAACTGACCGCGGCACTGGCCGAAGTACCGCACATCAGGCGCCTGCGCATCCACACCCGGCTGCCGGTGGTCCTGCCCGAGCGCGTCGACGCCGCCTTGCTGGAATGGCTGGCAGCACTGCCCTGGCCGGTCGCGGTGGTGCTGCATGCCAACCACGCCAACGAGTTCGACGCCGGCGTCGACGACGCGGTGGCGCGGCTGCGCGCCACCGGCGCCACCGTGCTCAACCAGGCGGTGTTGCTGCGCGGGGTCAACGACTCGGTGCAGGCGCTCGCCGCGCTGAGCGAGCGCAGCTTCGCCGCCGGGGTGCTGCCCTACTACCTGCACCAGCTCGACCGGGTCCAGGGCGCCGCGCATTTCGAGGTCGATGACGATCGCGCGCGCCGGCTGCATGCCGCGCTTGCCGCGCGGCTGTCGGGTTACCTGGTGCCAAGACTGGTGCGCGAGATCGCCGGCGGCAGCGGCAAGGCACCGCTGTGATTCGGGACGGCCATCTCACCTGTCCATTGGTCGGCGTAGACGCTTGCTCGTGCTTCTGGCATAACCCGGGGCGGGAGAGTGATCATGCAATTTGGTAGCGACACGACTTTGCGGTTGCTGATTGTCGACGACAGCGTGGAGGCCGCGGAGGCCATCATCAGCGGTCTGCGCAACGGCGGCATCGCCGTGCGACCGAGCCGGCCGGACGGCGAGGACGACCTGAGCGAGATGCTGTCCACCCAGCCGCCGGACCTGGTGATCGCCGCGCGCGATGCGCGCAGCGTCCCGCTGGAGCGGGTCATGGCGCTGGTCGATGGCAGCGGCAAGGACCTGCCCGTGCTGATGCTGGTGGATGCGATCGACGACCAGCGCCTG
>DATHRJ010000365.1:0-2310 GCA_035465455.1 Lysobacter sp. | reverse complement strand
GGCGTCTTCCTGCGCGTCACCGGCATTGCCCTGGCCGTCGGCCTGCTCGGCCTCGCCGCGTTCCAGAATCATTGGCGGGTGCGGCAACTTGCCCTGCGCGCCAAGCAGGCCGAACTCGAATCCCTGCGCGCGCGCATCCGTCCGCACTTCCTGTTCAACACGCTCAATACGGCGGCGGCGCTGGTGCATCAGCGCCCGGGTGAAGCCGAACAGATCCTGCTGGACCTGGCCGACCTGTTCCGGGCCGCGCTCAGTGGGCCGCGCGAGATCACGCTGGAGGAGGAACTTGCACTGACCCGGCGTTACGTGGAGATCGAGTCGCTGCGTTTCAGCGATCGCCTGGGCGTGACGTGGACGCTCCCCGACCCGCTTCCGGAAGCGATGCTGCCGACGCTGTCGGTGCAGCCGCTGGTCGAGAATGCGATCCGCCACGGGGTGGAGTTGTCCTCAAAGCGCAGCATCGTGGAGATCGAAGTCGCGCAGGCCGATGGGCTGGTGCGGATCACGGTGCGCAATGACCTGCCGGCGAACGGGCAGACATCGCAGCAGGGGCACCGGCTGGGGCAGGCGTCGACGCGGGCGCGGATCGAGGCGCTGACGGGGGACGGGGCACGATTCGAGACCACCGTCGAAGATGGACGGTATGTGGCGACTATTACTTTGCCGGCGGACGCCAGGGGTTCTTTGGCTTAGAGCGCCGCTGTGCCTGCGGGGCTCGCAGACGCGCCATTTTCGCGCGCCCTCACCCCCCGTCTCGCGCAAAACGGGAGAGGGAGGCAGGGCGCGAATCGGAATCGGACGGATCGCGAACTTCAGGGAACTCCAGCGCCTACGCCACGATCTCATAGCAAGGGTGGTAATCGCCGGCGATCTTCATGCGCCGCTGCTGGACGAACGCGCGCAGCAGGGCGTCGAGCGACAGCATCATCTCGGTGTCGCCGCTGATCTGGAACGGCCCGTGCTCCTCGATCCGGCGAATGCCCTCCTCCTTGACGTTGCCGGCGACGATGCCGGAGAACGCGCGGCGCAGGTCGGCGGCCAGTTCGAACGGCTTGCGTCCCTGGTGCAGGTCGAGCGCGGCCATCGCCTCGTGGCTGGGCACGAACGGCTGCTGGAACGCGAGCGGGATGTCGATCGCCCAGTTGAAGAAGAACGAGTCGCGTTGCGCGATGCGGTGCTCGCGCACCTTGCGGATGCCGCCGGCCATGCGCTTGGCCACCGCCGACGGGTTGCCGATGATGATCTCGTAGCGCGAGGTCGCCGCCTCGCCGAGGGTCAGGCGCAGGAACCGGTCGATCTGCTCGAAGTACGGTGCCGATGCGGTCGGGCCGGTCAGGATCAGCGGGAACGGCAGCGACGCGTTTTCCTCGCGCAGCAGGATGCCCAGCAGGTACAGGATCTCCTCGGCGGTGCCGACCCCGCCGGGAAACACGATGATGCCGTGGCCGATGCGCACGAACGCCTCGAGCCGCTTCTCGATGTCCGGCATGATCACCAGGTGGTTGACGATCGGGTTCGGCGATTCGGCGGCGATGATGCCCGGCTCGGTCACGCCGATGTAGCGCCCGTTACTGCGGCGCTGTTTCGCATGGGCGATCGTGGCGCCCTTCATCGGCCCCTTCATCGCGCCGGGTCCGCAACCGGTACAGATGTCCAGTTCGCGCAGCCCGAGCTGGTAGCCGACCTCCTTGGTGTACATGTATTCGTCGCGGTTGATCGAGTGTCCGCCCCAGCACACCACCAGGCTTGGCTCGATCGGGTGCAGGATGCGCGCGTTGCGCAGCAGGCCGAATACCGAATCGGTGATGCCGCCGCTGCTGTGCAGGTCGCGTCCCACGTCGAGCTCGATCGCGGTGAACGCCAGGTCGCGGACCACCGCGAACAGCAGCTCGGCGACGCCGACGATGATCTCGCCGTCGACGAATGCGATCGCCGGGGCGTTGTGCAGGTCCAGGCGCAGGCCGCGGTCCAGCTGCTGCACCTCGATCTGGAAGTCCGGGTACAGCTCGCGCGCGGCGCGCGGGTCGTCGGCCATGCTGCCGCTGGTCAGCACCGCCAGCGCGCACTGGCGCAGCAGGTCGTGCATGCCACCGGCGGAGGCGTCGCGCAATTGCGCGACTTCGGCCCGCGACAGCACGTCGAGGCCGCCGCGCGGATGCACGCGCGAACTCACCGTGGGCAGATGGGTGTCGATGAGGGTGGTGTCGTTCATCAGTGTTTCCTTGTGGTCTTCGCCGACTCTAGCGCAGCGCCGGGATCCGGATAAGGCAATGGTAACCACCACCGCGCCCGTCCCACACCATCGGACCG
>DATHRJ010000364.1:0-1595 GCA_035465455.1 Lysobacter sp. | reverse complement strand
GCGGACCTGGCCTTCAGCGACGAGGTGCAACTGGAAGACCTGACGATCTGCCAGGACGTGCAACGCGGACTGGCGTCGGGGTCGTACCTGCCCGGCCGGCTCAACCCGCTGCGCGAGAACGCCGTGCACCACTTCCACGAGTTGCTGCGCGGCGTATACCGGCAGCGCAACGACTGAACCAGCGGCCGGCTACAGCGGCCGGTCGGGCAACACCGGCCGTTCCCCGCGCGGCCCCGCGCCGCGCATCGAGGAGTGCAGTTCCCAGCGCCAGAACGACCAGCCGACCGCCATCAGCAGCGTCGCACCGACCGCCAGCGCCATCGCGCTGCCGCTGATCGCCGGCGACACCACGCCGGCGATCAGCGCCGCCACCACCAGGCTGGTGAACGCCTGCAACGACGACGCCGCGCCGCGCTGGCGCGGGTACATGTCGAGTACCGACAGGGTGACGATCGGGAACACCAGCGCGATGCCGAACGCGTTGAGCGTCATCGGCACCACGGCCCACGGCACCTGCGGCACGTCGATCCAGTAGTTGTACGCGAGGTTCAATGCCATCGCGACCGCCGAGCACGCGAACCCGATCGCGACCAGCCGCTCGCCGGTGATGCGTCCCGCCGCGCGCCCCGATACCCACGCGCCGATCACCATGCCACCGATCGTCGGCACGAAGAACCAGCCGAAATCGCCCTCGCCCAGCGCGCGGCCGTCGATGTGCAGGTGCTCCAGAACGAACGCCGGCGCCGAGGAGATGTACAGGAACAACGCCGAAAAGTTGAACGCGCCGGCCGCGGCCAGGCGCTGGAACCGGGGATTGAGGAAGATCGCGGCGTAGTCGTGCAGCAGCCGCCTGGGCACCACCGGCAGTCGCGCGGGCGGTGGGTGGGTTTCCGGCAGCATCCACCACACCGCCGCCAGCAGCACCAGCGAGAACACCACCAGGAACCAGAAAATCGCCGGCCAGTTGCTCCAGCCCAGGATCCAGCCGCCGATGATCGGCGCGATCGCCGGGGCGATGCCGAAGATCATCGACACCTGGCTCATCAGCCGCTGCGCGTCGTCGCCGTGCAGCACGTCGCGGATCACCGCGCGGCCCACGATCATGCCCACGCCGGCCGACAGGCCCTGCAGCGCGCGGAACACCAGCAGCGTCGTCAGGTCGGGCGCCAATGCGCAGCCCACCGATGCCAGCGTGAACACCGACAACCCGCCGAGGATCACCCGCCGTCGCCCGATCGCGTCCGACAGCGGCCCGTGCACCAGGCTCATCAGCGCGTAGGCGACCAGGTACACGCTGATCGTCTGCTGCATCGCCAGCTTGTCCGCGCCCAGCTGCGCGCCCATCACCGCGAACGCGGGGAAGATGGTGTCGATCGAGAACGGGCCGAACATCGCCAGCCCGCCCAGCAGCATCGCCAGCCGGCGGGTGGAGATCGACAGCGCCGGTGCTGCGGTGCGCGGCATCAGGTGGCCGTCCCGGCCCTGGTCGCAACCCCGGTCGCACTCGCGTCGCGCACGCGCGGGACCACGTGATCGAGCTGCTGCAGGGCGAAAGGCGGAAGGCTGGTCATCGGGGGTGTCGGCCGCGGGGCACG
>DATHRJ010000363.1:0-20230 GCA_035465455.1 Lysobacter sp. | reverse complement strand
CAAGGCGCTGGACACGTACGACACCGTCGTGCTGCCGATGCGGTGCAACCAGGATGAAGGATTCCTCGCTGCCATCCAGGACAAGGCGCGGATCACCCTGTTCGCCAATGCCGGCTGTGCGCTGACCTGCCCGTCCAGAATCTGCTATCCATCGGTGTCCAAGGCGAACAAGGAGTTCGACGGTTCGCGATTGATGTGTTCGGTACCGCTCAAGGCGCGCAATGCAATGGGTATGGTGGATTTCAAGCTCGACCGACTGGGTGGTTTGGGCTTTTCCCGTTTCAAGATGCTGCGTGAGAGGATTGGCGCGGGTTCGGGCTACTGATTCGCACGACGAAGTCGGCCCGGCCAGGTTCCCGGCCAACCGGGCACGAGAGGCCGCTCATGAGTGCCTTCTCCCACACTCGCCGTGGACGTTCCATTGGTTGATCACCAACGGTGTTGCAGTCGGCAAGTACAGTGGCGACCGATCTCCGCCATTCGGACCGTGCACGCAGAAGCCACAGCAGAACCCACGCGACCTCAGCCGGTTCGACCTGGACGACGTCCTCGGCACCATCAACGCGGAGGTCCGCGAGCGCTTCGGCCAAGGCAAGGTCGCCGACTACATTCCATCGCTGGCGCAGGTGCCGCTGGAGCGGTTCGGCATGGCGCTGGTTACGCTGGACGGCAAGGTCCACGAGGTCGGCGACGCGCGCGAGCGGTTCTCGATCCAGAGCGTGTCCAAGGTCCACACGCTGACG
Source organism: Lysobacter sp. (assembly GCA_035465455.1). GTDB lineage: Bacteria > Pseudomonadota > Gammaproteobacteria > Xanthomonadales > Xanthomonadaceae > Lysobacter_K. The sequence continues at coordinate 19,487 of DATHRJ010000363.1, read as the reverse complement.
ATGGCGATGGACGCGATCGGCGACGACCTGTGGCAGCGCGTCGACCGCGAACCGTCCGGCGACCCGTTCAACTCGCTGATCCAGCTGGAGTACGAGAAGGGCATACCGCGCAATCCCTTCATGAATGCCGGCGCGCTGATCTCCGCCGACGTGATCCTGTCCAACTACGACGATCCCGAGCAGGCGCTGCTGGATTTCATGCGCGCGCGCGCCGGCAACCTGCAGGTTGCAGCCGACGAACTGGTCGCCCGGTCCGAGCGCGAAAGCGGTTATCGCAACGTGGCCATGGCCAACTTCATCCGCAGCTACGGCAACCTGGACAACGACGTCGATGCGGTGCTGCGTTTCTACTACCTGCAGTGCTCGCTGAGCATGGACTGCGTGGACCTGGCGCGCAGCATGCAGTACCTGGCCGATGGCGGCCATTGCGCATCGTCCGGCACCCAGGTCACCACCGCCGAGGGCGCCACCAGAATCAACTCGCTGATGATGACCGCAGGCACCTACGACGCGGCCGGAGACTTCGCGTTCTACGTGGGGCTGCCGGCCAAGAGCGGCGTCGGCGGCGGCATCGTCGCGGTGGTGCCGCACGTCATGGGCGTATGCGTGTGGTCGCCGGGGCTGGACGAGAAGGGCAACTCGCAGCTGGGCCGCTACGCCCTGCATCGCTTCACCCGGATGACCGGGCTGTCGGTTTTCTGATCCGGGTGGTCGTCTGTGCATGGCAGGATCGAGTGGGCGATTCGTGCCGCCGAGCCGGGGCCGGCGGGAAGAAATCCCCGCCGCTGTGACGTACGATCCAGCGAGGCCTCTTCCATGACTCCTGGAGATCCGCGCATGACCATGCCCGACCCGACCCGAGCCCCGCGACGCCGCACCGCGCTACTGACCGCGGCGATGGCCTTGCTGATGGCCCCCGTGCTCGCGATGGCGGCGACGCCGGACATGGAGGCGATCAGGTCCAAGGTCGCCGAGCGCCACGATGCGTCCATCCAGGGCCTGCAGGAGTGGATCGCGCTGCCGTCGATCGCCGCCGAAGACCTCAATTCGAGCGAGGGTGCGCAGTACATGGCACGGCTGGCGCGCGACGCCGGCTTCCAGAAGGTCGAGATCATCCAGACCGATGGCAAACCGGGCGTGTTCGCCACGCTGGATGCCGGCGCGGAGAAGACCGTGGGCCTGTACTTCATGTACGACGTGAAGCAGTTCGACCCGGCCGAGTGGAGCTCGCCGCCGCTGGAGGCGAAGCTGGTGGCAAAACCCGGCCTCGGTACGGTGATGATGGGCCGGGGCGCGGTCAACCAGAAGGGGCCGCAGACGGCATTCCTTGCCGCGCTGCACGCGATCGGCGACGCCAATCAGGCGGTGCCGGTGAATTTGGTGCTGATTGCCGAGGGCGAAGAGGAGATCGGTTCGCCCAACATCAAGCAGATCGTGTACCGGCCCGACGTGCAGGCGGCACTGCGCGATGCGGTGGGTGTTTTCATGCCGTTCGCCATGCAGGATCAAGACGGCGAAGTCGGCATCAACCTGGGCGCCAAGGGCGTGGTCGAGCTGGAACTGGTGGCCAGCGGCGAGAAGTGGGGCCGCGGCCCGGCCAAGGACGTGCATTCCTCGCTCAAGGCGATGGTCGACAGTCCGGCCTGGCGCCTGGTCAAGGCGCTGGACACGCTGGTGTCCGACGACGGCAATACCATCACCATCGACGGCTATCCCGAGCCGCTGCCGCTCACCGACGAGCATCGCGCGATGATCGCCAGGGCGATGGAGCGGCGCAGCGAGGCGACCGCCAAGAAGCAGTTGGGCGTGTCGCGCTGGATCGACGACCTGTCCTGGCAGGAGGCCAACGAGCGCCTGGTGTCGCAACCCACGGTCAACATCCAGGGGCTGGTCGGCGGCTACACCGGGCCGGGCGGCAAGACCATCCTTCCGCACCGCGCAGTGGCGAAGCTCGACCTGCGGCTGGTGCCCGACATGACCCGGGATGCCGCCGTCGCCGCATTGCGCTCGCATCTGGACAACCGCGGCTACAAGGACATCGAGGTCAACGTCAGCGGCGGCTACGACCCGACCAGCACCCGTGCCGATGCGCCGTTGGTGCAGGCCCAGATCGCGGTGCTCGAGCGTCGTGGCATCGACCCGCTGCTGTGGCCGCGGCTCGCGGGCTCGTACCCGGGCGCGGTGTTCACCGATCCGCCGATCAGCCTGGCCTCGGGGCATTTCGGCCTTGGCCACGGCGGCGGCGCGCATGCCCCGGATGAGTACTTCCTGATCGAATCGGACAAGCCCGGGGTCGAAGGCTTCGATGGCGCCGTGATGTCGTACGTCGAGTATCTGTACGAGCTGGCGAAGTAGCCGACGTCGGAAGCCACGTCATGGATGTGCTGGTCTGCACCGCCAAGCACCAGGACGAGTGGCGCGTCGCGTTGAGCGCGTGCCTGCCCGAGGCGCGCGTGCACGCGTGGCCCGATGCCCCGGCATGCGACTACGCCGTGGTGTGGCAACCGCCTGCGGAGCTGTTCGAACGCCAGCGCCGGCTCAAGGCGCTGTTCTCCCTGGGGGCGGGGGTCAACGGATTGCTGGGGATGCCATCGTTGCCCCGCGACGTGCCGCTGGTGCGGATGGAGGACGGCGGCATGGCCGCGCAGATGATCGAGTACGCGCTGTACGTCGCGCTGCGCGAGCTGCGGCGGTTCCCCGACTACCAGCGTGACCAGGTGCAAGCCCGGTGGTCGCCGCAGCCGGCGCGGATGCGAGGCGAGCTGACGGTCGGCGTGCTTGGCCTGGGCGTGCTCGGCGGGGCGGTGGCGCAGGCGCTGGCGGAGTTCGGGTTCGCGGTCGCAGGCTGGAGCCGCCGTGCCCGATCGGTTCCGGGCGTGGATTGCGCCCACGGGGACCACGGACTGGCCGAAGTGCTGGCACGAAGCCAGGTGCTGATCCTGCTGCTTCCGCTGACAAGCGCCACCGAGGGCCTGCTCGATCGCGCGCGCCTGGCGCAATTGCCTGCGGGCGCGGCCGTGGAGAACCTGTCGCGGGGCGAGCTGCTCGATGAGCACGCGCTGCTGGAGGCATTGGACGCGGGCCATATCGGCGCGGCCTACCTCGACGTGTTCCACCAGGAACCGCTACCCTCGGACCACCCGTTCTGGGGCCATCCCCGCGTCGACATCACCCCGCACGTCGCCGCGCTCACCGACACGCACGTGGCCTGCGTGCAGGTCGCGGACAAGATCCGTCGTATCGAGGCGGGCGAGCCTGTCAGCGGGATGGTCGACCCGCTGCGTGAGTATTAGCCGATGCGGTGAAGCCGTGCCGCCCGAATTCCGGGCTCGGGCCACGGGACCCCGGTGCGGACTGGCGCCGCTATTGCTGGTGGCGGCTCAGGCACACGCCCCGCCCGGGCTGAGATCGCTGCAGGCAGGCTGCCTGGCGGTGCTGGGGAGTGGGGCGCCCGGATGCGGGCCGGAAGGCATCACCTCGTCACCACTTCAGGGCTGCAACGCTGCCCCGTGCATGTCCGTTGGCGGTATTGGTTCCGTCATCGCACCCTGCGCCGTCGCCAGCGCGCACGTCGGGCTGAGCGGCGAATTTCCGCCAAATGGAGACCGATCATGAAAAGGACCAACCCGTTGCTGCTGGTGTTTGCGATGGCGACCGCGCTGTCGCTTGCCGCCTGCGCTCGTGACGAGACCCCGGACATCGACACCGTTGCCACGCCGGCAGCCGAACCGGCACCTGTCGAGCCGATGCCCCCCGCAGCGATGCCTGCCGCACCGGTGGACAGCGGCATGGCGTTTGCCGAGATGGACAAGGACGGCGACGGCGGTGTGAGCCAGGAAGAGTTGGCCGAGTCGGAGATGCTGTACCAGCATTTTTCAGTGGCTGACACCGACGGCAACGGACAACTGTCGGAGGCCGAGGTGGAACAGCATCGTGCCGACATGGCAGCATCGCCCGGCAACTGATGCGGAAACGGGGCGGAGTGCCCTTGTGGCACTCCGCGTCGGCTTCACGGGCGCCCCCGAGCCTGCGGGCAAGCCGATAGGGTCGGTGGCAAGTCACCTGGCGGTGTCGTGATTGCCAAGCGAAGCAACTCTCGCAGTGGTCACGTCATCGCGGCGCGGCTGCGGCAATTCTCGGATCCGCGGCAAAACCTTTGCGGAGAATTTCCCATGCGCGCCAACGCCGTACGCGGTCTGATACTCATGCTGCTGGTCCTGCTGCTCAGCGGTTGCGGCTACAACACCATCCAGCAGAAGGACGAGGCCGTGGATGCGGCCTGGTCGCAGGTGATCAATGTCTACCAGCGCCGTGCGGACCTGGTGCCGAACCTGGTCGCCACGGTCAAGGGCTACGCCAGCCACGAACGGCAGGTGCTGACCGATGTCACCCAGGCGCGGTCACGGGTGGGAAGCATCAATGTCGATGCCGGGGACGCCGGATCGCTGCAGCAGTTCCAGCAGGCCCAGGGCGAGTTGCAAAGTGCGATCAGCCGGTTGCTGGTGGTGGTGGAGAACTATCCGCAGCTCAAGGCCGACCAGAATTTCCTGCAGTTGCAGGCGCAGCTGGAAGGCACCGAGAACCGGATCACGGTCGAGCGCCAGCGCTATATCCAGGCGGTGCAGGACTACAACACCTACATCCGCAGGTTCCCGGTCAACCTCACCGCGATGATGTTCGGCTACAAGCCCCGGCCGAACTTCACCGTCGAGAACGAAGCGCGGATCCAGCAGGCGCCGCAAGTCGATTTCGGCCAGCCTGCCAGCCCGCCGGAACCCGCGCAGCCGCCCGCGCCAGTCGAGGGCTGAGGTCGTCATGGCCCGTCGGGACGTTCGCCACGCATGATCCGCAGGCTGCTCCTGGTGGCCGGGTTGCTGCTGTCCGGTCTCGCGCAGGCGCAGGAACTGGCCGCAATTCCTCCGCTGGACTCGCCGGTGGTCGACACCACCGGCACCCTGGACGCCGCGACCCGACAGGCGCTCGAGCAGCAGGCGCGTTCCCTGCAGCAGCGCAAGGGCAGCCAGTTGCAGGTGCTGGTGATTCCGAGCACGCAGCCGGAGGACATTGCCCAGTACGCGGTCCGCGCGTTCGAGCAGTGGAAGCTCGGCCGCAAGGGCGTGGATGATGGCGTGCTGCTGGTGGTGGCCGTGGACGACCGGCGCGTGCGTATCGAGGTCGGGTACGGGCTGGAGGGCGTGATCCCGGATGCGGTGGCGATCCGCATCATTTCCGAATACCTGACGCCGAAGTTCCGGGCCGGCGATTACGCGGGCGGCATCACCGATGCCACCGCGATGCTGGCCAAGCTGATCGATGGCGAACCGTTGCCGGCACCGATGGCGGCCCCGCAGGGCGAGGGCAACGGGGGCGGCGACTGGTTGTTCGCATTGTTCGCCGCCCTGTTCGTGGTGCAGGTGGTTCGCGGCATCTTCACTCGCGCGCCTTCGCTGCTGCGCGGGATCGCCGGTGCCGCGGCGGCCGGCGGGGTGGCGTGGCTGATCTCGTCGATGGTTTTTGTCGGTGCGATCGCTGCGGTGATCGGTTTCTTCCTGTCGCTGGCGGCGGCGCCGCGTGGACGCTATGCCCGCGATCGTGGGTTCGGTGGCTTCGGTGGTGGCGGCTGGGGCGGTGGCGGCGTGGGTAGTGGCGGCTTCGGCGGCGGCTGGTCCGGCGGCGGTGGTGCGAGCGGGGGCGGTGGCGCCTCCGGTCGCTGGTAGGAGCCGACGATGCGATGGTTCCACCACCTGTTCGCACCATCCGCGAAGCGCGCGTTCCCCAGCGAAAGCCTTCAGCGCATCGCCGCGACCATCGCGCAAAGCGAATCGGCGCACACCGGCGAGATCTGTTTTGCGGTCGAGCCGGCGCTGGAGCTGCGGGCGCTGTGGGCGGGGCAGCAGGCGCACGAGCGCGCGCGGGATGTGTTCGCCCGGCTGCGGGTGTGGGACACGCAGGCCAACAACGGCGTGCTGCTGTACCTGCTGCTGGCCGACCATCGCATCGAGGTCGTCGCCGACCGCGGCTTTGACGGCAAGGTCGGTGCCGAGCAGTGGCGCAGCGTGTGCGAGCGCGTCGAGCAGGGCATGCGCGCCGGCGACTGCGAAGCGGCGGTGATTGCCGGGATCACCGCGCTGTCGGAACTGATCGCGCGGCACTTTCCGCGCAGCCAGGACTACGTCGACGACAACGAGCTTCCTGACCTGCCGCGAATGCTTTGAGCGCATACGCGGCGCCACCAACGCCGAGGCGCTATTTTCCTGTCTTCGCCCCTGCCGCGGCGGTCGCCTTGCGCACCGCCCCCAGGAACACCGGGTCCGGGACCGTGCCCATCTGCTCGGTGCGGGCGATGATGCGGCCCTCGCCGTCCAGCAGCACTAGCGCACTGGTGTGGTTGAACTCGCCGTCGGCCAGCGCCCGGTAGCGGATGCCGAGGATGCCGGCGACCGCACGCACGTCGCCGGGCGGGGGCGAGGCCAGGGTCCAGCGTTTCGGGTCGAGCTTGCGCTGGTCGGCGACCTTCTTCAGTGCCGCGGGCGTGTCGCGCACCGGGTCCATGCTGATGAGCACGATGCCCAGGCGCTGCCGCTGCGCGGGGGTCAGGTGCTTCTCGACGGCCTTGCCGGCATCCACGATCAACGGGCAGATGTACTGGCACGACGTGTAGAACATCGCCACCAGTTGCGGCTCGCCGCGGCGAGCCTGCCAGGGGCGTGCGACCCCGTGCTGGTCGGTCAGGGTGAGCGGCAACTGGTACACGGAGTCGGGCGGTAACGGCGCGGCCTTGGGTGCAGCGAGCGCGGGGGCGCACAGCGCCATCGCGCACGCCAGCAGCAGCGCTTTGCGGAATGTGTGATTGCCGCCGGATGTCGTGATCGACGGCGCAATCGTGTTGGTACGGTTGTTCATCTGGTACTCCTGGCGCAGCGGAAGCCGAGGTTGGCGGTCGCATCGGCGCCGTTGAGTGACGACAGCATCGCCACGCGCATCATCACCGCGTAGTTCTCGCGGTCATTCATCGACAGCGCACCGGCGCCGCAGAACTGGGCCTTGTCCGGATCGCCCTGGTTGCGGTTGTCAGACGACACCAGCAGTGCCGAGTAGTCGTCGGTCCATTCCCATACCAGGCCGTGCAGGTCCTGTGCGCCATGGACGTTGGGAACCTGCAGTCCGGCGCGTGGCAGCGCCGCACTGGAGGGCCGTGAATACCAGGCCAGGATGCGTTCGCGCCAGGCCGGGTCCTTGCGTGCGTCGAGGCGGGTTTCGTCGGCCGCCGCGGCGTATTCCCACTCCGACCAGGTCGGCAGCCGCGCGCCCTGCGCTTGGCAGTAGGCGTTGGCCGCAAACCAGCTGACCCACGTGACCGGCTGTTGCGGCAATGCTTTCGGCCCCAGTGCGGTGGCGCCCTGCCACTGCGACAGGTAGCGCGTTTCGGCAAAGACGCTCGGCACCCGGTCACGGCGCCATTGCGGCTGCGCGGCCACGAACGCGAGGAACTGCGCGTTCGTGACCGGCTTGCGCATCAGCTCGAACGGGGCGACGCGCACACCGTTGCTGCTGTCCTCGTACTGCAGCACCGACTTGAAGCTGGCGGCGCCGGGCAGTTGGACGTAGTCCCCGGCCGCGGCGCCGGCGAGGCCGGCGACGGGCAGGGTGAGGAGCAGCAGAGCGGTGAGGCGTCGCATCGATCAGTGACCCTGGGAGGCGTTGGCGGGCTTGTTCTTACGGATCGCCGCGGCTTCTTCCTTGGTGATGCGGCCGCCCGGGTTACCCCAGCTGTTGAGCACGTAGGTGGAGATGTTGGCCACCTCGTCGTCGGTCAACTGGTTCATCGGCGGCATGATCGAGTTGTAGTCCTGGCCGTTGACCTTCACCGGGCCTTGCAGGCCATGCAGGATGACCGTCGGCAGTGCCTTCGAATTGCCGGCGATGTAGTCGGACTTTGCGATCGGCGGAAACACCCCGGCCAAGCCTTCACCGTTGGGCATGTGGCAGGTCGAGCAGGTGCCGGCGAACAATGCCTGGCCAGCCTTGACCTGCTCGTCCACGGTCAGCTCGCCGGCCTTGGACGATGCGGCTGCCGTGGCGACGGCCTGCATGCCGGATGCTGCGCGGTCACCGAGGTAGACCTCGTCGACTTCCTTGCCCGAATAGATCGCCAGATTCTCGGCGCCATCCACCTTGAGGATGCCCAGGGCGCCCTTGTTGAACGCGCGGAACAGGCTGTGGTCGACCAGCACGTAGCTGCCCGGAACCTCGACGTTGAAGTCCATCATCGCCGCGCCGCCAGCAGGAATCAGCGTGGTCTGCACGTTCTCCTGGTAGTGGGTCCCGCCTTCGTACCAGACCTTGTCGAAGATCTCGCCGATGACGTGGAAGCTGGACACCAGGTTCGGGCCGCCGTTGCCGACGAACAGGCGGACCTTCTCGCCGACCTTCGCGGTGATCGCGTTGTCGCCGGTGATCGAGCCTTCCGAGCCATTGAACAGCACGTAGGTCGGGTTCTCGTCGATGCCCTTCTGCATGTCGAAGCCCTGCAGGCCCTTCTCACGGTATTTGCCCGTGGTGTAGAAGTCGCCCTGCATCACGTAGTACTCCTTGTCGACCTTCGGCAAACCCTCCGGCGGCTCGACCAGGATCAGACCATACATGCCGTTGGCCACGTGCATGCCGACCGGCGCGGTGGCGCAGTGGTAGACGTACAGGCCGGCATTGAGCGCCTTGAACGTGAAGCGCGACTTGTGGCCCGGCGCGGTGAAGCTCGATGCGGCGCCGCCGCCGGGACCGGTCACGCCGTGCAGGTCGATGTTGTGCGGCATCTTGCTGTCGGGCGCATTGGCAAGGTGGAACTCGACGGTGTCGCCCTGGCGAACGCGGATGAAGCTCCCGGGCACGGTGCCGCCGAAGGTCCAGAACGTGTACGAGACGCCTTCGGAAATCGGCATCTCCTTCTCGATCACTTCCAGCTCGACGATCACCTTCGCCGGCGCCGTGCGGCCGGTGGCCGGTGGCACCTGCGGCGGCGCGGTCAGCACGGCATTGATCGGCTCGCCCTGCGGCGGACCGAAGTCGCCCTTGAGCGCACCACCTGCTTCGCTGGTGGCCGTGGTGGCGACCGGCTTGGGTGTGTCGTCGCCGCTGCAGCCGGCCAGGACAAGTGTCAGCACTGCCGTCACGGCCAGTGCGCAGGTTCCGCATTTCATCGTTGTATCCCCTTCTCGAATGGGCCGCCTTCGGCCTATGGGCGCATCTTGACCGGTGTATCCCGAGCCTCGATTGATCGAAGTCAAACGGCGCCAACGCATCGACATCGCCCAGTGCTGGCTTGATTTGGATCAAGGCGGTAGCAGGCAGTCGCGCGGAGCCTGCGCACATTCCCGAGGAAATGACATGACATCGCTCCCGCGCAATCTCCTGTTCGCCACCATCGTATGTGTCCTGCTGCCCGCGTCGGTGAATGCCGCCGAGACCGCAACACCCCTGTCGTCACCGGTGACGTGGGAGTGGAATGCACGACTGCGCCACGAGCGCGTAAGCGACGATGCATTCGACCGCGACGCGCGGGCCACCACGCTGCGCCTGCGCTTCGGAGCGAAGGTAAAGCTGGGCGCGGGCTGGAACGCGTTCGTCGAGGGCGAGGGCATCGCCGCGGCGGACGACGACTACAACAGCGGCGCGAACGGCCGCAGCGCCTATCCAGTCGTTGCCGACCCGACCGGCGTCGAACTCAACCAGGCATGGCTGGGCTGGCGCCACGATCGTGGCGCGGTGACGCTCGGGCGGCAACGGATACTGGTGGACAACCAGCGCTGGGTCGGCAACGTCGGCTGGCGCCAGAACGAGCAGACCTTCGATGCGGTCGCGCTGGAGTGGAAGCCGACTGCGAAGCTGGCCACGCGTTACCTGTGGCTGGACCGCGTGCACCGGATCAACGGCGACGACGCGCGCGACCCGCTTGCGCGCGAGCGCGCGCTCGACAGCCACCTGGTGGACCTTGCCTGGGGCGACCCGGCGCAGCAATGGGGCGGCTTCGTGCTGGCGCATGAGGACGACGATGTGCCGGCGGCATCGACCGTTACCGTTGGCGTGCGCTGGAGTGGCAAGCGGATGCGGGACGGCAACGGCTGGGGCTGGCGCGTCGATGCCGCTCGCCAGCGCGAGCACGGCAACAACCCGCTGCGGTTCTCCCACGACTACTGGCTGCTGGAACCATCGCTCACGCGCTTCGGGGTGACCTGGCGCGCGGGCTGGGAGCACCTGGGCGGTGATGGCATCCATGCGCTGCAGACGCCGCTGGCGACCCTGCACGGCTTCAATGGCTGGGCCGACAAGTTCCTGGTGACCCCGCCGGGCGGGCTCGATGACCGTTATCTTGCCGCCGGTGGCGCGCTCGGTAGTGGCGCTGCGGCGAAGCTGAAATGGCAAATGGTGTGGCACGACTATCGCGCCGACACCGGCGGAGACTACGGCCGCGAATGGGACGCATCACTGGCGTTCCCGGTGCATGGCAAGCTCAACGGGCTGGTCAAGCTGGCCGACTACCGCAGCACCGGCTTCGCGCGCGATACCACCAAGCTGTGGTTGCAACTGGAATGGGCCCGGTGATGCGGGGCGGCCACAGCAGGGTGGCGGTTTTTCCGGTGACTGCCGTCGATACCGATGGAAGGTGAGCCAGCCGGACTGTCGCGCGTCCGCCATGCGATCGATTGCATGGATGGCCTGATCCTGCTGTCGCTGGCCGGGCGTGCACGACTGGCTCGCAGCGCCGGGCGCTGCAAGCGCGCCGCCGGGCTGCCGCTGCGCGACCGCGCGCGCGAGGCACGGGTACTGGTGCGGGCGGAGGCGCTCGCACACCTGCTCGGGTTGCCCGCATCGACCGCACGGCGCGCGATTGCGCTTGCGATCGACGATGCCTGCCGCGTGCAGGATCTCGCGCCTGACCTGAGTCAAGGCGCGCAGGACGGTGCCCGCCGCATGATCGCCATCGACATGCACAGCTCTCCGGAACATCCGCAAGCCCATGCGCGCGCCGCGCGCCTGCTGCGCTTCCTGCCCCCGCCTGCACGGCTGGCGCCCTTGCTGCGCGCACTGCCGCCGGTGCTGCAGCGGCGAGTACTGCGGCGCGTGATCGCGACCGTACTGGCTGCGCCGATCGACGCGGGCGCGCTCGAATTCATGCGTGGGCGGCGGCTGGGTATCGAGGTGACCGACCTGGCCCTGCACTGGGTGATCGAGTTCAACGATGCGGGCATTTCGGTAAGCGACAGCGAGCCCGAGGCAAGCGTGCGTGGCAGCGCCACCGACCTGCTGTTGCTGGCGAGCCGGCTGGAGGACGCCGACACGCTGTTCTTCCAGCGTCGCCTGATGCTGACCGGTGATACCGAGTTGGGGCTGACGGTGCGCAACCTGCTGGAGCGGTTGCCGTGGGAAACGGTGCCGCTGGGCTTGCGGATCGGCCTCAACCGCGGCGCCCGCCTGGCGCGTGCCGCGCGAGCCGCACATCGCGGCGAAGCCTAGCCCTTGCGACCAGAACGCGAGCGATACCAATGAATGCCTCCATCCTTCCTGCGCCGCACTGGCGCGATTCGCTGCTCGACGAGTACGCACAGCTGCGTGCGCGACTGGAGCAATTGATGCCTTGCCTGGAGGTGCCGCTGCACCTGCCGTGGATCGACGCGATCAACCGGCTCAAGCGCGAGCGCGGCGCGGTGATCATGGCGCACAGCTATCAGTCGCCGGAGATCTTCCACGGCGTGGCCGACATCACCGGCGACTCGCTCGCGCTGGCGCAGGCGGCGGCCGACTGCGACAGCGACCTGATCGTGCTGTGCGGGGTCCACTTCATGGCCGAGAGCGCGAAGATCCTCGCGCCGCACAAGACCGTGCTGCTGCCGGACCTCGCCGCCGGCTGCTCGCTGGCGGCATCGATCACCGCCGCCGACGTGCGTGCGCTGCGCGCGCGCCACCCCGGCGTGCCGGTGGTCAGCTATGCCAATACGTCCGCAGAAGTGAAGGCCGAGTCCGATGCCTGCTGCACCTCGGCCAACGCGGTGCAGGTGGTGGAGGCGATGGGCGCCGACGCGGTGATCTTCCTGCCGGACCGCTATCTCGGCGCATGGGTGGCGACGCAGACCCAGGTCGCGCTGATCCTGTGGAACGGCACCTGCGAGGTGCACGAGACTTTCACCGCCCAGCAGGTGCGCCATACCCGCGAGCGCTTCGATGCGCGCGTGGTCGCGCATCCGGAATGTCCGCCGGAGGTGCTGGCCGAAGCGGATTTCGTCGGTTCCACCAGCGCGATGGGACGCTGGCTGGAGCGCGAGAAGCCGGCACGCGTGGCGATGATCACCGAGTGCTCGATGGCCGACAACCTGCGCGCGCAGTTTCCCGCGGTGGAGTTCATCAAGCCCTGCAACCTTTGCCCGCACATGAAGCGCATCACGCTGCAGAACACCTACAGCTGCCTGCGGGATGGCAACAACGAGATCCACATCGCGCCGGACGTGATCGCCGGCGCGCGTCGTGCGCTGGACCGGATGCTCGCGATCGGTCGACAAGAGCGCGTGTAATGTCCCCCGAGTTGCCGTTGGTGATCGTCGGCGCGGGCATCGCCGGGGTTTGTGCGGCACTCGCGGCCGCGCCACGACCGGTACTGCTGCTGAGCCGCGGTGGCGATGCCAGCGGCGATGGCACTGCTGCCAGCGCGATGGCCCAGGGCGGGATCGCCGCCGCCGTGGGGCCGGGCGACAGCGCCGCGCTGCATGCCGGCGATACCGTGGCCGCCGGCGCCGGCCACAACCACTTCGCGATGGTGCAGATGCTGGCTGCGGCGGCGCCGGATGCGATCGTGTGGCTGCAGTCCCAGGGGGTGCTCTTCGATCGCGACGCGGAGCAGCTGCAACTGGGGCGCGAGGGTGGCCACGGCCTCGCCCGCGTGGTCCACGCCGGTGGCGACCGCACTGGCGCGATGGTGATGGCGGCGCTGCGCTTGCGGCTGGCGGCCGCCAATCATGTCCACTGCCGCGAGGACGCCGACGTCGAAGCCCTGCTGCTGCGCAAGGGACGGGTGGCCGGGGTGCGGGTGCGTTCAGCCAATGGCCAGTGCGAGGAACTCGAGGGCAATGCTGTGGTGTTGGCCACTGGCGGCATCGGCGCGCTGTTCGCCCACACCACCAATCCGGCCGGGAGCACCGGGGCAGGGCTTGCGCTGGCGATCGCGGTTGGCGCCCGCACCCGTGACCTCGAGTTCGTGCAGTTCCACCCAACCGCGCTGGCAACGCAGGGAAAATCGTTGCCGCTGATCACCGAAGCCTTGCGCGGCGCCGGAGCACGCCTATGCGATGACCGCGGCAAGCCGCTGATGGCCGGCCTGCACGAACTGGGCGATCTGGCACCGCGCGATGTCGCCGCACGTCGGGTCTGGCAGGCGCAGCGCGAGGGTACGGCCTGGCTGGATGCCACCGCACTTCCCGCGGGCTGGGAGGGTGGTTTTCCAACCGTGATGGCGACCTGCCTGGCGCACGGCATCGACCCTCGGGTGTCGATGATTCCGGTCACCGCGGCCGCGCACTTCCACATGGGCGGCATCGCCACCGACGCCGATGGCGGCACGTCGGTGCCCGGGCTGTACGCGGTCGGCGAGGTCGCATGCAATGGGGTGCACGGCGCCAACCGGCTTGCCAGCAATGCGTTGCTGGAAGGGGTCGTGTTCGGGCATCGGCTGGGTAAGCAGCTCGCCGCGGCGGCGACATTGCCACGCGGTTTGCGCGCAGGCGGGCCGACGACGCAATGGTGCGAGCGGGGTCCAGGGCTCCAACAAGGCGAGCTGGCGATGTTGCGCGACATTCTCTGGAATGCGGCCGGACCGGTACGCTCCGCAAAGGCGATCCGTGCAGGAATGGCGGCGGGCGCACTGCTTGCGGCCAACGGCTGGCAGGCCCGTGTCGCGCTCGCGTTGCTCGGTTCGGCGTTGCGACGCGGACGCAGCCTTGGCGCGCACTGGCGCGAGGATGCATTGACGGTGGAGGCTGGCTGACGGGTCCGGCGGGATCAGCATCGAAGGCTGAACGCGGTTGCTCACCCGCCGCTGGATGCGGATGGCTCGGCGTGCGATGGATTCATGCGCATCCCAGGCTCGCCATGCCAGTAGCCATTGCGAAACCCGACCCGCGGCGGGGCGGTAGCGGAGCGGCGTGCAAGGTCGAAGTGCGCGACTACCTCGCCGGTGGCTTCGGCCTGCGGGTAGATGCGCAGGATGTCCACGCCGAGTTCGCGCATGGCCGGCAGCTCCGGGCCGAGATCGGTGATCTCCTCGCCAAGGATCTGGATGCCGTTGATGCGCAGCAATGGATGGCCGTCACGGGTGGCCAGCGGCATCGCATCGGGATAGTCGATGCAGCGAAACCCGCACTGGTCCTTGGCCACGTCGAGCGCGCGCGCGGTGAAGCAGCGCGCCGAGAATGCCAGTGGCAAGCGGCCCCACGCGATAACTTCCAGTTCCGGCATCGTGCCGCCATCGGCGACGTACCCGTCGCGCAATTCGCCGATCAGCTGCTGGCCCTGTTCCACCCCCGGTACCCAGCGCCGCAGCCCGTCCTCGACCAGCAGCGCCAGCGCGCGATGGTTGTAGACATTCAGCGACGGCCCGGCCACGAACGGCGTTCCGCGCTGCCGGCACAACTGCACCGCGGACAGGTCGTTGGCCTCGACCCAGAAGCCGCCGTGTTCGACCAGTCGGTTGAGTACGCCCAGTTCCGATTCGGCCTCGATCAGCGCCAGGCTCGACAGCACCACCTGTTTGCCGCCGGCGGCGAGTTCCTCGGCCAGCGCGATCCAGTCGCGCGTGCCCAGTTCGCGGCGCTTGCTGCAGATCGTCTCGCCCAGGTAGACCACGTCGACCGGCCACTGGCTGGCTTCGCGGTAGAACGCCAGCGTGCGCTCGCGCGGCCAGAAGTACTGCAGCGGGCCGAGGCTCAGCCTGATCGGACTGTCCATTGTCGTCGTCATCTCAATGCCACGCGCGGTGATAGGGGCCAAGCGTGGTCTGGTGGCCTTCGGCGTGCGCCGACAGCGCCTTGTGCCAGCGCGCGTCCGCAGACCACGAGTCGGGATCGGCCCGATAGCGGTCCAGCGCCGCGCGCCAGGTGCGCGCGACCGAACCGACATAGGCGACGCCACGCTGGCGACCCTCGATCTTGAGCGCGGCAACGCCGGCCCTTGCCAGCCGCGGCAGTAGTTCGAGCGTGTTGAGGCTGGTCGGCTCTTCCAGCGCGTGGAAGACTTCGCCGCCGACGTCGAAGCGGCCCTTGCACACGGTGGGATAGCCAGCCGGCTCAGCGGGCTCGAATCGGTCGATCAGCACGTCGTTGAGACGCACCGTGCGGCTGCCATCGTCGTGCTCGTGCCAGCGCACGAACTTTGCCGGCGAGCACACGCCGTGCCGGTTCGGCGAGGTGCCGGTGACGTAGCTCGATAGCTGGCAGCGGCCCTCGACCATGATGCACAGGCTGCCGAATGCGAAGACTTCCAGCGGCACCGGCGAGCGCTCGCACAGGCGCTCGACCTGCTGGATCGACAACACCCGCGGGAGCACCGCGCGGCTGATCCCGAAACGCTCAAACGCATAGCGCAGCGCGGGTTCGGTGGTCGCCGAGCCCTGTACCGACAGGTGCCGCGCCAGCGTCGGATGAGTGCGTGCAGCGTAGTCCAGCACCGCCATCTCCGCGGCGATGATCGCGTCGCAGCCAAGATCCGCGGCGCGGTCGACCGCTCCATGCCATTGCGCCAGGCGCACGCTATCGGGGTAGGTATTGAGCGCGAGGTAGACCTTGGCGCCGCGCAAATGCGCGTAGGCGACGCCAGCCTGCAGTTCGGCGTCGTTGAAGTTGAGCCCCGGGAATGCACGGGCGTTGGTCTGGTCCTGGAAACCGGCGTAGACCGCGTCGGCGCCGTTGTCGATCGCCGCCTGCAGCGCCGGCAGGTTGCCGGCGGGACAAACCAGTTGCATGCGCACCTCGATCGAACTGGGGGCTGAATGGTCGCCGACACCGTCGCAGGTGTCCTTGACCTGGGTCATCTGCAGCGGCGGGTGGGCGCCATACCATGGCCTCGACCGATACGACGCGCGCGCTCGAAACGCGCCCATCCCCTGGAGAACACCATGAGATTCGCCCTCACGATCGCTGCCGTGCCGCTGCTGCTCTTTTCGGCGATGACCTCGCCCTTGGCGCATGCCCAGGATGGCCACGAGCACCACGCGCCGGCCACCGCATCGCAGGAGGTTCCCGCTCAGCGCTACGCGACCGATGCACCGCTGCGCAAGGGCATGGCGCAGATCCGTATCGCGGTGGATGCGCTCGGGCATTACGAGCGCGGGCACATGGGCGCGCAACAGGCAGTCACCTTCGCCACCACGATCCAGGAGCAGATCGCCTATCTGGTCGCCAACTGCAAACTCGAGCCGCAGGCCGATGCCGCACTGCACGGGATCATCGCCAAGCTCGGCGCAGGTGCGCAGGCGCTCAAGAACGACCCCGCCGATCTGGCGGCGATCCCGCCGATGCGCGAGGCGCTCGCCGACTACCGGCGCACCTTCGACGATCCCGCATCCGAGCCGGCGGCCGATCAGTCGTAGCACGCAGGCCACGATTCGGACGACGCGCTGGTCAGGCAAGCGGCGTAATCCAGGGGCGCCGTCATGAGCAGCGGCATCGGTGAGCCGGGTCGCCGCGCGCCATGCTGCGCCGTGCCGGACCGGCGGCCGTGGCCCGTAATCTCCTGGAGCTGCGCGCGGGCATGCCGTTGCGCCGGGGTGAGAACATGATCGCGGCATCCGTCCCGCGCTTCCGGCGCGCGACCTGCGGATATTGATCGAACACAACATCTTTCCATTCGCGGTGCCTACACTGGCAGCAGGCGCGGATCGAGCGCGCCTGCAACTCCGAGTCGGCCGGCCTGGGTTCTCGTCAGGAATATGGCTTTCCGACCGTGGCGCACTCACCGGCGCCAAAGGGTGGTCGTGGAAACGCGACCGCCTCCCGTGCTTGGAAAGGAGGACAACATGGCTGCGCTCACCGACCGCTTCGGTCGTGTATTTCCCTATCTGCGGCTTTCGTTGCTGGAGGCCTGCAATTTCCATTGCGGCTATTGCCTGCCCGATGGCTACCGGGCGCGGGATGCAACGCCGCGCTGGCTGACGCGCGAGGAGATCGGGCGCCTGTTGCATGGCTTCGCTGCGGTCGGGCTGCGCAAGTTGAGGCTGACCGGCGGCGAGCCGAGCCTGCGGGTCGACCTCACCAGCATCATTGCCGATGCCGCCGCCACGCCGGGGATCGAGAAGGTCGCGGTGACCACCAATGGCATCCTGCTGCGCCGGCGCTTCGCCGACTGGCGCGTTGCCGGGTTGACCGCACTCAACGTCAGCCTCGACAGCCTCGACCCGGGGCGTTTCCACGCGATCACCGGCCACGACCGTTGCGAGGACATTCTTGCGGGGCTGGAACTGGCACTGGCCAGCGACCTGCCGACGGTCAAGCTCAACGCGGTGTTGCTGCGCGGGCTCAACGACGGCGAGATGCCCGCATGGCTGGACTACCTGCGCACCCGGCGGCTGACGGTGCGCTTCATCGAACTGATGCAGACTGGCGACAACCACGAGTATTTCCGGCGCCACCACGTGCGTGCCGATGCGCTGGGGCAGTCGCTGCTGCGGGAGGGCTGGAGCGAACTGCCGCGCGCCGCCGACGCCGGCCCCGCGCGCGAATATGCGCATCCGGATTTCCTCGGCCGCATCGGCATCATCGCGCCGTATTCGGCCGGTTTCTGCGACGGCTGCAACAGGCTGCGGGTCACCGCGCGCGGTGACCTGCGCCTGTGCCTGTTCGGGGAGTTCGGCACCCCGCTGCGGCCGCTGCTGCAGAGTGACGAGCAGATCGACGAACTCACCAGCACGCTGCACACCCAACTCGGGCTCAAGCAGGCCGGCCACGGCCTGCACGAAGGCCGCACCGGCATCACCCCGCACCTGGCTTCGATCGGAGGATGAATGGACCAGCACGTTGAACCGGGCGCCGGCAGTTTTTTCATGGCCGACATCCGCAGCAAGCGCCCGACGCGTCGTCGCGCGGTGGCCGTGGGCGAGATCGAAGTTGGTCCGGTGGTGTTTCCATTGATGGTCGAGCGTCGCCTGCCCAAGGGCGACGCGCTGGCGATGGCGGAGATGGCCGGCCTGCAGGGGACCAAACTCGCCTCGCTGCTGATGCCGCTGTGCCATCCGCTGACGCTGGAGATGGTGCGCCTGCGTACCCGCGCGGTGCCCGAGCGCCACGCGATCCGTGTCTATTGCGAGGTCGCGACCGAGGCGCGAACCGGCGTCGAGATGGAGGCGCTGGCGGGCGTCAACGCCGCGTTGCTGACCCTGTACGACCTCAGCAAGCCGGTCGAGCCTGCGCTGACGATCGGCGCGGTGCGCCTGCTGTTCAAGGAGGGAGGCAAGCGCGGCCTGTGGCGGCATCCCGATGGCATGGACGCGGAGGAGCTCGCGCATTACCGGCCGAGCGGGCCGCCGCGCCTGGACGGCGTGCGCGCGGCTGTGCTGACCGTGAGTGACCGCGCGGTGAGCGGCGCCTACGAGGACCGCAGCGGACCGGTGCTGGTCGAAGGCCTGCGCAATCTCGGCGCCGAGCTGGCCGAGGCCGAAGTGCTCGCCGACGATCCGGCGCCTTTGATCGCACGCATCCGCGCGCTGGCAGGCGAGGGCGTGGCGCTGGTGCTGTGCACCGGCGGCACTGGCCTGGGCCCGCGTGACCACACGCCCGAGGCGCTCGCGGCGCTCGGCGGGCGCGATGTGCCGGGCCTTGCGGAGATGTTCCGCGTGCAGAGCAGCTTCCACACCCCGTTGGCCTGGCTCAGCCGTGCCAGCGCGGTGCAGCTGGACGGGTGCCTGGTGCTGGCGGTGCCGGGCAGTCCGCGCGCTGCCGCGCAGGCGTTCGACATCCTCGCACCAGTGTTGGCGCATGCGCTGGCGATGGTGGCCGGCAAGGCCCATCCATGATCGGCTACGACGATGCCTGCCAGCGAATCCTCGCCCTGTGCCCGCCGCTGGCGGCGGAGCGGGTCGCAGTCGCGGACGCGTTGCATCGCGTGCTGGCGCAGGACGTGGTCAGCGGCGAGGACCTGCCGCCGTTCGACAACACCGCGATGGACGGATTCGCGCTCGCCAGTGATGGCCGCGAATTGGCCCCGGGCCTCGAGTACGCCGTGACCGGTTCGCACGCCGCGGGCGATCGCGATGCGGATTTCGGCGGTGCCTGCGAAATCATGACCGGCGCCAGCCTGCCAGCCGGGCTCGATGCGGTGGTTCCGGTCGAACAGGCCACCGTGATCGCGCGCGATGGCGAAGGCCGTGCCACCGCGATCCGGCTGGACGCGCCGGTGATGCCGGGCCAGCACGTGCGCACGCGCGGCCAGGACATCGCTGCCGGCGGCGAGGTGCT
>DATHRJ010000362.1:0-7225 GCA_035465455.1 Lysobacter sp. | reverse complement strand
AATCCGGATTCAGGAGGATCTCCGATGAAGTACAACCAGCCCGCAGTCCTGGTTGCGATGGCCTTCGCCGGCATGGCCGTATTCCCGGCGGCGCTCGCCCAGCCCACCCCGCCCCGAACCGGACCAGCTCCGGGCCAAGGCATGATCTCGGCGCAACAGCACGCGACCGGTGCCATGGCGATGTTCAAACGGATGGATGCGGACGGCGACGGCTATGTGACCGCTGCCGAAATGGACGCTTTCCGGCCGATGATGGGTGCGGGCCCAGGCCGCGGGACCGGCATGCCGATGGGCCCTGGCATGATGATGGGCGGTGCGGGAATGATGATGCCCGCGATGATGGGCACGATCGACAGCGACGGCGACGGCAGCGTGTCGGCGCAGGAGCATGCGGCCGCGGCGAAGGCGGCTTTCGACCGACTCGACACCGACCGCAACGGCAGGATTACCGCGGCCGAGTGGGCGACCGCGCACCAGGCGGCGATGTCGTCCGGCGCGGGAATGTCGCACGGACCGGGCATGACGGGCGCGATGCCCGGCATGGGCGCCGACACGGGCATGGGCATGGGTATGGGTATGGGTATGGGTCCCTGGCACTCGAGCGCGGACTGGCTCGGGCGCATGGACCGCGATCGCGATGGCAGGGTCTCCGCCACCGAGCATGCTGCCGGCGCCCAGGCCCTGTTCGAGGAGGCCGACACCGACAACGACGGCAATCTGTCGATGGCCGAAATGGCAGCGCACCGCGCGCTCATGATCGGGCGCGGGCACGGCACGCCCGGCGACGACCAGGACGGCGGACGCTAGTGCGCGCGGCTGCTGCCCCGTCGCGACCCGCAGCCAGCCACCACCCGCCAGGAGGCGCCATGCCGACCCGGATTTTCGTCAACCTGCCGGTCAAGAGCCTCGCGCGTTCGGTGGCATTTTTCGCCCATCTCGGCTACGGCTTCGACCCGCATTTCACTGACGAGAATTCGACTTGCATGGTGGTGGGCGACAACATCTTCGTGATGTTGCTGGTCGAGCCGTTCTTCCAGAGCTTCACGCCCAAGCCGATCGCCGATGCGCACAAGACCACGGAGGCGATCGTATGCATCGCCGTGGAGGACCGCGCGACGGTTGACTCGCTGGTCGACAAGGCAATCGCCGCCGGCGCACTGCCCGGCAAGACCCGGGACATGGGTTTCATGTACCAGCGCAGCTACCAGGACCTGGATGGCCATCTGTGGGAACTGCTGCACATGGAGCAGGATGAGCCGCGGGCGACGAACGCAGTGCCCGCCTGCGCCGATCTGCTCGAACGCCATGCGGGACCCGCGCGGCACGGCGCACGATCGCATCGCACGCCACTCGCGCCAAATTAGCGCTCCTTGTGCACGCAGGCCGCAGTGGCAGTGCATGCCGATGGTGGCCAGCCGCGGCGGGTATGGCGTGCGCTGGGCTAGCGCACCACCACCGTGGTGGCCTTGTTGGCCACGATGTAGGACTGCAGGTCATCCATCTGGTGCAGCTTGCCGATCGCGCGTTGGGCGAACTTCTGTGGGGTGATGCGGACGTGGCAGTTGCGGAACGGGGCGGCCTCGTCGCGGCCCTTGGAGGTGTAGACCACGCGTCCATCGCGGTCCCAGCCCAGCACCAGGCGTTCCTGCTGGTTGCTGGTGCGGTAGATCCAGCCTTTCTGGATGTCGGATTCGGCCATTGCCATGGTCTGGGTCCTGGTGGGGGTGCAGCGCGGGGTCGCGCGGAAAAAGGTTGCCTGCAGGGCAGTCGCCGGATGAGCGCGGCGCGACATGCCGGGGCGGCGATCATGGTGCTTCATGTGGCAGATCGATGTTACCTGCAGTCCCGCCCGCCCGCGTCGCAGGCAAAGAAAAACCCGGCCGAAGCCGGGTTTCCTTGGTCGTACGCTAGCGCCCGAAAGCGCCGCATTCGATCGGCAGTGGCTTACAGCGCTTCGACAGCGTCAGCCTGCAGGCCCTTCTGGCCCTGGGTGACGGTGAAGCTGACCTTCTGGCCTTCCTGCAGGCTCTTGAAGCCCTGGGACTGGATCGCGCGGAAGTGAACGAACACGTCCTCGCCATTCTCGCGGCTGATGAAGCCGAAGCCCTTGGCATCGTTGAACCACTTGACGGTACCGGTTTCACGGTTCGACATAACTTACTCCTTGGAACATGGATTGAAATTGCCGCTTGCGCGACGTTGTGCTGGTTGCAAGGAGAAAGCGAGGTGCAACGATGGAGCGGATCTTGGGATCTACAGCATCGGGTCACAAGGCACGGTGACCCTTGGAACACAGCGAGCGCACCGTAGCCCGCGCGACGACAAATTGCAACACCCTGACCGTGCCTGTTCAGCTTGGCGTTCACCAGGAGTGCAATGCCCGTACGCAGGTGGCGCCCGGCAAAACTGAATGGTGTGCCGCAACAACGTCGATGCGCGGGCGCGATCGGCTGAATCCGACGCGGTTCTCGGACAGCGACGCATCCTGCAGGCTACGGTCGGCACCCCGTTTTGAAGAGCTGCAGCGTCAGCCAAAAGGAATCATGGCGACCCTCACCGAAGACCAGGCGCGCGGATACATGCACAAGCTGCTGGCGGCCATGAGCCAGGCCGGCGGCTCCGACCTGTTCATCGCCCACGACTTCCCGCCCAGCATGAAGGCCAACGGCAACATGACCCCGCTGTCGCCGCAGAAGCTCACCGGCGAGATCACCGCCAAGCTTGCCGAGGCGATGATGAATCCGCACCAGCGCGCGGAGTTCGCCAAGGAACTGGAGTGCAACTTCGCGATCGCGATCCCGGGGCTGTCGCGCTTCCGCGTCAACGTGTTCGTGCAGCAGCAGCACGTCGGCATGGTGCTGCGCACGATCGCGGCGGAGATCCCCAACTTCGCCAAGCTGCGCCTGCCCGAGGTGCTCAAGGACGTGGTGATGAACAAACGCGGACTGGTGCTGCTGGTCGGCGGCACCGGTTCGGGCAAGTCGACGTCGCTGGCGGCGATGGTCGATCACCGCAACGCGACCTCGCCCGGGCACATCATCACCATCGAGGATCCGGTCGAATACGCGCACCAGTCCAAGCAGTCGCTGATCACCCATCGCGAGGTCGGCGTCGACACCCACTCCTGGCACCACGCATTGAAGAACACCCTGCGGCAGGCGCCGGACGTGATCCTGGTCGGGGAGATCCGCGATGCGGAGACGATGGAGCACGCGATCGCGTTCGCCGAGACCGGGCACCTGTGCCTGAGCACGCTGCACGCCAACAGCGCCAGCCAGACGATGGAACGCATCATCAACTTCTTCCCGGAGGAGCGCCGCAACCAGTTGCTGATGGACCTGTCGGCGAACCTGCGCGCGATCGTCTCCCAGCGCCTGATCCGCACCGAGGACGGCAAGGGCCGGGTCGCCGCGATCGAGATCCTGCTCAACACCCCGACCGTCGCCGAGAAGATCTTCAAGGGCGAGTTCCACGAGCTCAAGGGAGTCATGAACAAGTCGCGTGAACTGGGCATGCGCACGTTCGACTGGGCGCTGTTCGAGCTCTACAACGAGGGCCGGATCTCCTACGAGGAGGCGATCCGCAACGCCGACTCGGCCAACGAGCTGCGCCTCAACATCAAGCTCAAGAGCCCGCGCGGGGAGCCGGCGATGGCGGCCGGAGCGTCGCTGTCGATGGACGACATGGCGTCGGTGGAGGAGGAACGCGCGGCCGAGCTGGCCAAACAGGCGCTGCGCCGCCAGGAGCTGGAAGAGCGCGAACTGGCCGGCCTGCAGCAGGCCAAGAGCAACCAGTCCGGGTAGCGCGGCGGCGTGACCGCTCGCGCCGCGCTAACGCGCGCGGCGCTATTGAGGACGGGTGCCGGCGACGAGGCGCCCGGAGCGGTCGAATGCCCGACTACGCCGCCCAACGCGAACAGATGGTCCAGCGCCAGATCGCGCGGCGCGGGGTCCTCGACCCGCGCGTGCTCGAAGCGATGCGCCGGGTGCCGCGCGAGCAGTTCGTCGATGCGGGTTTTCGCGAGTTCGCCTATGCGGACTCGCCCTTGCCGATCGAGCACGGGCAGACGATCTCGCAGCCGTACATCGTCGCGGTGATGCTGGAGGCCGCGCAGCTGTCACCGGGCGACCGCGCGCTGGAGATCGGCGCGGGCTCGGGCTATGCGGCGGCGGTGATGGCCGCGATCGCGGGCCAGGTGTTCGCGATCGAGCGTCATCCGCAACTGACCGAGTGCGCACGCGAGCGCTTCGAGCGCCTGGGGTACACCAACATCGTGCTGCGCAGCGGCGATGGCAGCGGCGGCTGGCCCGAGCACGCACCGTTCGACGCGATCATCGCCGCGGCCGGGGCGCCGTCGGTGCCCGCGGTGCTGCGCGAGCAACTCAAGGTCGGCGGCAGGCTGGTGCTGCCGGTGGGCGACACGCCGCGGCGCCAGCGGCTGCTGCAGATCACCCGCACCGGCCAGGACAGCTACGAGGAACGCGAACTGGGCGACGTGCTGTTCGTGCCGCTGGTCGGCGAACATGGCTGGGCCGCCGACGACGACACGACCGTGGCCGGCGGCGCAGCTGCGACCACCGCCAGCGCAGCGGGCGCTCCGGGCAGCAGCAAGAACGCTGCCCCGCGCCGGACCGAGGCCCCCGCGCGCGACCACACCGACCGGCATCGCGACCGCGACCGCGCCGTACCCCTGTCGCGACTGCTCTCGCAGGCCGCCGAGCCGCTGCCGGCGATCGAGGATCCCGGGTTCGCGGCGATGTTCGACCGCTATGCCGACGCGCGCGTGGTGCTACTGGGCGAGGCCAGCCACGGCACTTCGGAGTTCTACCGCGCGCGTGCGGCGATCACCCGGCGCCTGGTGGAGCACCACGATTTTGACTTCGTCGCGGTCGAGGCCGATTGGCCGGATGCGGCCGCGGTCGATCGCGACGTGCGGCAACTGCCGGCGCGCGACGACGCGGAGCCGCCGTTCGAGCGGTTCCCGACCTGGATGTGGCGCAACGTCGAGGTCGACGCGTTCCTGCACTGGCTGCGCGACCATAACGCCGCGCGGCCGCTGCAGCAGCGCGCCGGCTTCCACGGCCTGGATCTCTACAGCCTCGGCCGCTCGATCCGCGCGGTGGTCGACTACCTGGACGAGGTGGATCCCGACGCGGCGCAGGTCGCACGCGCGCGCTACAGCTGCATCCGGCCGTGGGCGCACGCCCCGGCCGAGTACGGCCGCATGGCGCTGACCTCCGGCTACAGCGAGTGCGAGCGCGCGGTCGTGGCGATGCTGCGCGAGATGATGGAGCGCCAGGTGGCGTATTCGGCGCGCGACGGCGCGCAGTTCTTCGATGCCGCGCAGAATGCGCGCCAGGTGCGCAGCGCCGAGCAGTACTACCGGGTGATGTACTACGGCGCGGCCGAGTCGTGGAACCTGCGCGACAGCCACATGTTCGAGACCCTGGAGCAGTTGCTGGCCTCGCGCGGCCCCGGTTCCAAGGCGGTGGTGTGGGCGCACAACTCGCACATCGGCGATGCGCGCCATACCGAGATGGGCCGGGCCCGCGACGAGCTCAACCTGGGGCAGTTGTGCCGCGAGCGCTTCGGCAAGGGGGCCGCGCTTATCGGCTTCGGCACCCACGGCGGCACGGTGGCGGCGGCGGAGAACTGGGACGAGCCGATGCAGGTGATGGTGGTCAACCCGTCGCTGGCCGGCAGTTACGAGCTGCTATCGCACGAGGCGGGGATCGACCGCTTCCTGCTGGACCTGCGCGGCGTGGACGAGGCGTTGCGCGAGCAGCTCGAGGAAAACCGGCTGGAGCGCTTCATCGGGGTCATCTACCGCCCGCACACCGAACGCTGGAGCCACTACGCGCAGGCCTGCTTGCCGCGGCAGTTCGACGCGTGGGTGTGGTTCGACCACACCACCGCGGTGACGCCGCTGCCGACCCGGTTGCGCCACGACGGTTCGCTGGAGACCTACCCGTTCGGGCTGTAGCGAACGCTAGCGGTGCCCCGGTCAGAACGCGTCGTGGCCGCGACGCAGCTCGATCCGCAGCGCCGCGGCGACCGATTGCATCGCCTCGTCGTCGCGGCTGTGGGTGATCCAGCCGGCATGGGTGTCGTCCTCCACCCCGGGGCGCGCGGTGTTCCAGGTCCACAGGGTGTAGTCGTGCTCGCGCAGGCGGTCGTACGCGGTCGCGATCAGCGCCGGCATGTCGGTGCGGGCGAGGAACTGCGCGTCGGTCGGGTCTTCCACGCCCCAGTCGATGTCGATGCTGAAGCGCGCGGCGAGCTCGTTGATCGCGTCGATCAGCGACCCGCGATCGGCATCCTCGACATGGAAGCCGGCGCGCCAGTCGATCACGTCCTTGAGCAGCCACACCGGCTCGTCGTCCTCGTCGCCGCTCTCGGCGAGTGCATCGCGGTAGGCGTCGAACTGCTGCAGCGCGGCGTCCTCGTCGCCGGGGTTGACCAGCAGCAGCAACTGCCAGACCAGCGCCTCGGTGGTGTCGTCCTCGTCGACGTCCATGCCGTTGTCGAAGCTGCCGGCGAAGTTGTCGTCGGGGTCGAATTCGTCGTCGGAGGGGTGCATGGCCTGGGCTCCGTGGGGGTCGGGATGGCGATGGTGCGGTGTCGGCGCGTGCTTGGGAAGCGGCAAGCCAGCGGGCGTGCCCACAGCGTCGCTCGCGACGGGTGCACGCGCGATGAGGCAGGCTGTCGCCAGTTCCCATCGAGGCGGGCCATGACCGTCTACGTCGACGATGCCGTCAGCCTGTGGCGCGGACAGCGCTGGGCGCACCTGATGGCCGACACGCTGCAGGAGCTGCACGCATTCGCGCAGCAGCTCGGCGTGCCGCGGCACAAGTTCCAGGATCGGACCAGCGGCGCCCACTACGACATTCCCGCGGCCCTGCGCGAACGCGCGCTCGCGCTCGGGGCGACGCCGATTTCCCGCCACCGCGACCGCGCCCTGGTGCGCGCGGTGATCGCCAATGCCAAGCGCCAGGGGCGCGGCGAACCGGACTGAGCGACTGCAGGTTGCGGTGCGCGCCGGCGACTGCAGCCCTCAACGCTTGCCGGTGACCGCGGCGACCGCGGCGATGCGCACCTGGCGCACGGCCTCGCCCAGCGCCGGGCCACTGAACTTCCTGGCCAGGTCGCCGGCGCGTACCGCCATGGCGGCCGCATGCGCCGCACACAGCGCGCCACCCTGCGGGTAATCCTCCTCGCTCAGGCC
>DATHRJ010000361.1:0-6802 GCA_035465455.1 Lysobacter sp. | reverse complement strand
GGTGACGTCGACCCCAAGGTCGCCGTCGGTGTCGAAGCTGTAGGTGGCGGCCAGGCGCAGGTCGCCGATGCCCGAAGCGCTGCCGGTCTCGCTCACCGTCGGATCACCGTTCACGCCGCCACGGCGCCCGCGCCCTCGCGGGTTGAGGTTGGGCACGCTGCCCAGCCCGGGCACGACGTTGGCGTCGCCCTGGACGCGCATCCACGGCACGCTGGCCTTGTAGCTCCAGTTGCCGGCGCTGTACTTGGCGGTCAGCGGAACGGAGACGATCTCGGTGGTGGTATCGCTGCCGTAGTCGCCGGTGCTGTAGTCGGCGCCGATGCCGAAGGTCAAGCCGTCATCGGCGTGCGCGGCGCCGGCAGCCAACAGCAACGCGCACAGGAGGGTGGAACGGGTCATGGGGTTTCCTTGGTATTCGGGGACATTGGCCTGGCAGACACGGCGCGGGCGCCTCCAGAGGCGCCCGCGCTGCTGCTACCGAAGGGGATCAGGGGCCGCGTTCGGGCTTCTGCGGGCGTTCGGGACGCTCGGGGCGCTGTGGACGATCGACTTTCTCGGGACGATCGACTTTCTCGGGTCGCACCGGGCGTTCCGCCTTGGCCACGCGCTCGGACTTCACGGCCTTGGCGGCCGCACGCTCGGTGCGGGCGACGGCGTTGGACTTGCCGCCGTTGTTGGACGCACTGACCAGCGAACCCAGGTTGTAGCCCAGCTCCTTGGCGATCTGACCCCAGCCCATGCCGTCGGCACGCATCGCGAGCACGCCGCCCTCGACCGTCGTGGTCGTGGTGCCGTCGGGATTGGTGACGGTGGTGCTGGCGCCGGTCAGCGCCGACTGCAGGTCGGCGAATACGCCGCCGTCGACCAGTGCCTGCGCCATTGCCAGGGTGATGTTGACCTCGCCATAGCCCATGGCGCCGTTCGGGTTCACCACGGTCCGGTCGACCAGGCTGGTCGTGGTCGTGGTGGTGCCATCGGCATTGGTGGTGGTCGTGGTCACTTCTTCGGTGACGACGAAGTCGCCGCCTTCGCGCAACTGCGTGACCAGCGTGGTCGCAGCTTCGGTCGAGCCGGCCAGGTCGGCATAGCGGTCGGCCAAACGGCTGGCCGGGACGCTGGCGGTGGCGACGATTTCGGCATCGGTGTCGGCATCCTGCGCGAGCGCCGGGGCGGCGACGGACAGGACGGCGGCAAGCGCGGCCGACAACAGCAGGTAGCGGGGTGTCGCAGTCATTGCGATCTCCTTGGTGAACGAAAGCCATCGAGGGATGGGCTTGCCGATCCTAGCGGCGACACCTCGGCAAAAACCGTGAAGACAGACCGGTATCGCTGCCCCCGTTCAGAGAACGGCTTGCGAGTGTGACGCGCTAAGCGCTCCCGCCGTGACGCGCTCCTGCGTTACCCTTTCCGCACCCACGCAAGGAACTGCGCCATGCCCTCTTTCGACGTCGTCTCCGAAGTCGACCAGCACGAACTCACCAACGCGGTCGACCAGGCCAATCGCGAGCTCGGCACCCGTTTCGACTTCAAGGGCGTGGACGCACGCTTCGAACTCGAGGACCAGAGCATCAGCCAGTCTGCACCCAGCGAATTCCAGCTCAAGCAGATGGACGACATCCTGCGCGCGCGGCTGATCGCGCGCGGCATCGACGTGCGCTGCCTGGAGTTCGGCGATGTCGAGACCAACCTGGCCGGCGCCCGGCAGAAAGTCACGGTCAAGCAGGGCATCGAGCAGAAGCTCGCGAAGAAGATCGTCGCGGCGATCAAGGAAGCCAAGCTCAAGGTCGAATCGCAGATCAACGGCGACAAGCTGCGCATCAGCGGCAAGAAGCGCGACGACCTGCAAGCGGCCATGGCGCTGCTGAAGGCCGGCAACTTCGAGCAGCCGCTGCAGTTCGACAACTTCCGCGACTGATATCGCCGCAGAACAGGTCGATGCTTCACGTGCGTCCGTCGACGCCGCGGCGGCTCGGCGGCTCGGCGGCGAGACGACATCTTCACCGCGATCGACCGCACAATTGCCCCGATGACCAACCCAGCCGACGACCCGATTTCCGTAACCCAGCGCTGGCTGCAGCGCGCGGTCATCGGCCTCAACCTGTGTCCCTTCGCGAAATCCGTGCACGCCAAGGACCAGATCCGCTACGTGCTGAGCCAGGCGACCAGCACCGACGCGCTGCTGGAGGAACTGGCCAGCGAACTGCTGTGGCTCAACGACACCGACCCGGCGCTGGTCGACACCACCCTGCTGATCCACCCGCAGGTGCTGACCGACTTCCTCGACTACAACGACTTCCTCGACATGGCCGACGCTGCGCTCGATGCGCTCGGACTGGAGGGCGAGCTGCAGGTCGCCAGCTTCCATCCGCACTACCAGTTCGCGGGCACGGCCTATGCGGACGCCGGCAACTGCACCAATCGCTCGCCCTATCCGATGCTGCATTTGCTGCGCGAGGCCAGCGTCGAGCGCGCGGTGGAGGCGTTCCCGGATCCGGACGCGATCGTGGAGCGCAACATCGCCACGCTGGAGAAACTCGGCACCGAAGGCTACCGGCGCCTGCTGGCGCCCTGAGCCGGATCGACCGGTTCCCTGTTCCGGGAAGATCCCGGCGTTTCAGTTCCGCCCGGCAGCGTCGACCTGGGCGATGAACGTCTCGATCCGCGCGGCGATCTCCCCCGCGGTGTGCTCGAATGCCGCGCGCCGGGTGGCATCGTCGTTGCCGATGCAGGACGGATCGGCGAAACCCCAGTGCAGCGACACGGGCGTGCCGGGCCAGATGGGGCAGGTCTCGCCGGCGGCGTTGTCGCATACCGTGACCACGAAATCCATGACCTGCGCGCCCGCACCAGCGAAGACATCCCAGTGTTTGCTGTGCATGCCGTCCACGTTGCACCCGCGGGCGCGCAGCGTTTCCAGTGCCCACGGGTTGACCCGCCCGGATGGCTGGCTGCCGGCGCTGTGGCCGACCCAGCGGCCGCCGCCCAACTGGCCCAGCAGCCCTTCGGCCAGCACGCTGCGGGCCGAGTTGTGGGTGCACACGAACAGCACGTGGCGCGGCACGCCGGGCATCGCGCTGGCGCCCGAAGCCATCAGCAGCAGGCCGCAGCGGCCGGGCTTGCCGGCGCGGTGGCGCATTCGAACAGCCCGTGGTGCACGCTGGCGTCGCCGGCCAGGGTGAAGTGCCCGGCGTAGCGCGAGCGCGCCAGCATGTCGAAGGTGTTGCCGCAGACCAGCATCGGCCGGCCCGTCTCGAAGCGGTGGTGGTCGTCGAGCACGAACGCGTGCGGCAGCCCGGCGATGCTGCCGCGGTAGGTCGCGACCTGCCCGTAATCCTCGCAACGGTCCTCCAGCGCCAGCTTGAACGCGCGGATCGTCATCGACCGGAAGCCGACCATGCCGATCTTCGCCTCGACCTGCGGATCCAGCAGCGGTATCGGCGCCTGGCTGACGCTGCGCGCATCCAGGCAGCCGACCCGCGCCAGCAGCCGGCGGAAGTCCTCGCCATACAGCGCCCCGGCGAGGCACTCGCCCAGCAGCACCGGGTCGCTGCGCAGCGCCGGCGGGATCCGGCGGTCGGCGAACACGTCGGAGAAGTACAGCTCGCCGCCGGGCTTGAGCACGCGGAAGATCTCGGCGAACACCCGCTCCTTGTCCGGCGCCAGGTTGAGCACGCAGTTGGACACGACCACGTCGATGCTGGCATCGGCGATTCCGCAGGCGCCGAGATCCTCGATGTAGCCGTGCACGAACGACACGTTGGAACGCGCATGGCCGTAGCGCTGCGCGTGCCAGTCCTGGTGGCGGCTGGCGACCTCGAGCTGCTCGGCGGTCATGTCGACGCCGATCACGCGGCCACGCTCGCCGACCAGCCGCGACAGCAGGTAGACGTCGCGCCCGGAACCGCAGCCCAGGTCGAGCACCGTCATCCCGTCCAGCACCGGTGGCAATGGCGAGCCGCAGCCGTAGAAGCGCTCGGTGACCTCGGGATGGACGTCGGCCAGCAGCGCGCGCACCGCTTCGGGCATCGCCTCCAGCGGGCAGCAGGCACCGGTCTTGAGGTCGCCGCTGGATTGCAGCACCTGGCCGTAGTAGTGGCGGATGTCGTCGTGGGCGTTGGGAAGCGTCATGGGTCGATCCATCAATTGAAGGTGCGCTGCAGGAAGTCAGCGGCGGGCATGGCCGATCCATGCGAAAAGATGCCGCCCGAGCAGCCAGCTCAGCAGCGAAAGCACTGCCACCGCACCCAGGTGCCACACCAGCACCATCAGCGCGCTCTCGCCTTCATGGAACAGGCTGACTCCTGCCGCCGACATCGCCGCCGCGCTCAGCGCTGCCAGCGCCGCGGTAGGCGCCGGACGCACCACGCCGGCGTGCCGCACCATCAACAGCATGATGAAACCCAGCGGCAGGCTGATCATGGTGATGGCCTGGGCGCACTGCCAGCTGGCACTTTCCCACGCCAGCGCCTGCCCACCGGACTGCAGGAACTCGCCTGCGCATCCCCAACCCAGCGCGCCCAGCCAAAGCAGCAGTGGCGGCATCGGCAACCATGCCCAGGACGGCGAGCGGCCGGGGACGCTGATCTGGAACACCGCGTACGCGGCCATCAATGCGGTGAGCAGGCT
This sequence comes from Lysobacter sp., assembly GCA_035465455.1. GTDB lineage: Bacteria > Pseudomonadota > Gammaproteobacteria > Xanthomonadales > Xanthomonadaceae > Lysobacter_K. The sequence continues at coordinate 2,176 of DATHRJ010000361.1, read as the reverse complement.
GCCGGTCCATTCGACCACCCGCGGTGCCGACGACATGACGCCGGGTTGCAGGCCAAGGTTGGCGACCAGCACGGCAATCACCACCGCGGCCAGCAACGCCCAAAGCAGCGTGCGCCGCAGCGGTGAAGCCAACGGCCGCACCGGCCGGGCATTGGAGGCCAACTGGTCGATCAGGGTCCGGGTATCAGTCATGGTTGCGCCTCTTGTGCGCGAGTGTGTGTTTCAGGGATTTCAACGCGCGGTGGCACGCCACCTTGAGCGAGCCGATGCTTTGCTGGCTGATATCCGCCGCCTCGCTCAGCGACAGCTCCTGCAATCGCAGCAGGCGGATCGCTTCGCGCTGCCTTGGCGAAAGCGCGCCTACCGCGTCGCGCACGTCCATGGCCTCCTGCAGCAGCCGGGTCGCCTCCTCGGGTCCGCCGCCGTCGTCCATCTGCTCCCCGATCTCACCGTCGTCGGCGACCTCGTTACGCAGCCGCCGGGATCGGCGGCGCAGCAGGTCGATGCAGCGTCGGCTGGCGATCGTGTTGAGCCATGGCTTGAACGGGCGTCCGTGTTCATAGGTGTGGCGGATGTCATGCACGACGATCAGGATCTCCTGCACCGCGTCTTCGGCATCCTCGCCGCGCCCGAGATAACGGCGGGCAATCGCGCGCAGGTATGGCGTGATGTCCAGCAGCAGGCGCTGGTACGCGCTGCGATCGCCGTTCTGTGCCAGCAGCATCCAATCGCCCCAGGTGCCACTGTCATCCAACGCATCGTTGCGCGCGCGGGACATTGCGGCGGGATCGCTCGGCGTCATCGGATCGAGCTTATCCGATCGCCGGAACGGCAGGACCGTGCCGGTCGCGGGCGATCCCGATGGCTGCCTGGCCGTCGGGATCATCTGCCGCGCCTGCGCGTGAACAGATGATCCAGCGAGATCGCTCCGGGTCCGCGTGCGATGAGGTAGAGCAGCACGGTCGCCCACATCGCGTGCGTGGGAAATGCAAGCGGATACACGAATATCTGGATCACCAGCGTCATCACCAGCAGCCCCAGCGCGGACACGCGCGTGGCCAGACCGAGTAGCAACAGCAGCGGCAGCAGGTGCTCGACCGTGGCTGCCAGGTATGCGGCCAGTTCCGGCGGGATGATCGGCAACGCGTACTCGCTGCGAAACAGTTCCACTGCGCTGTCGGACAAACGAGGCATCCCGAACTCGACCGTTCGACCGATCGGATCCAGGACCAGGCCCTCGATCTTGGTCTGGCCGGAGACCCAGAACGTCATGGCGATCGCAAAACGCCCGAGCAGCGCGATCGCACTGTGCGGGATGCGATTGAGGATTGCGATGATCGTGTCCGGAAGATGCCTCCTGCCGGGCCTCGCCGCTGGCCGGATGGCATCGCCGCTGATGACATCGGAATTGGCCGTATTCATGTCAGGTCTCCGCTTGGGTCTGCGCCGACACCGCCAGGCCGTGCCGGATCAGCAGGGAAAACAGCTCGCCACAGTCGACGCCGGCCGCGGCGGCATCTGCCGCGTTGAACGCGCTAGCGAGGGTCAGGCCAGTGCGAACCGCTTCAAGAAATTCGAACGCACCACGCGGCAGCGCGACCACGGCGACATCGAAGGCGGCGCGGGTCACCAGCACGTCCTCCGCTCGATCGACATCGACGGCCGCGAGCGCGCGCGCCGGGTCGGGGCCCTGATGCGCCTGCCAGATCGAGTACGCCGCATGCCGCGAACGCATCCAGTGGCAGGACGGATGGAGCGTCAGCCGCGTGTCGGCCAGGGCTGCGGGCGAGGCGGCGAGGTCGCGGTAGGCGATCTCAGGCAGCGGCACGGCGTCGGCGGCGTGGAACGCGCGGACCCGCAACGCCTCGATGCGCGCCACGTCGGCCAGATACGGCACCGTGGCAGCGGAACTGAAGTCGGCGATGAAATCCGCGAATCCATCCACGTAGTCGATCAGCACCGGCGAGCGTGGTGGTTGCTGGAATACCCGTTCCCGCGCCATCGCCGCGAAAAACCCCTCACCCACCAGCGCCTGGGTAACCGGGAAGCTGGCCGCGAGCGCATCGACCAGGCTCGCCACGAAGTTGTTGCGATGCACCGCGAACCGTCGCGCGCGATCAGGCAGCGTGCCGCAGCGCACGGAGTCCAGCGCCGGGCAGGCCGGATCCCGCAACGC
>DATHRJ010000360.1:0-9887 GCA_035465455.1 Lysobacter sp. | reverse complement strand
CGCCCAGCACGCTGCCGCCGAGGGCGCGGCTCTGCATGATTCCGGCTTCGTCCAGGCCGATGCGCGCACCCAGTTGCGACGCCAGCAGGCTGCCGCCGGCGGACAGGGCGGCGCTCGCGGCGCTGATCTGGCTGCGTTCGTCGCCGCTGACGGTCGACAACGGCCGACCCAGCGCCAGCAACGCCAGCGCCTCGGATTCGGAACTGGCCGGATCCGACCACACCCGCGCGCGCGGTGTGCTCGCCCGGCCGCTGACGTCGACGCCGGCGGTGACTTCGCCGACCTCGCGCTCGGCGCGGATATCCAGCAGCGGATCGGCGATCGGGCTTTCGGACCAGGTCAGGAAACCCCGGGTGATCTCCAGTTCCTGCCCGTAAGCCGCGTACTCGCCGCTGACCTGGAGCCGTCCGCTCGCGCGCATCTCCCGGCCCGGCACCGCACGCACGCGCAGTCGGCCATCGAGTCCGCCGTCCAGGCCGAACCCGTGCAGTTCGACCGCCTCCCCCAGCACCAGGGTGAGGTCCATCGCCAGCGCGGTCGCCAGTCCGTCGTCCTGGGGATCGACCGGGTCCAGCACCACCACGTCCGGCGACGGCGACACGCCGCGGTCCAGGCGCTCCAGATCGATCCGCGCCGACGGCACCCCGACCGTGCCGGTCACCTGCAGTGGCTCGCCGACGCGGTAGCGCACCTGCACGTCGGGGCTGGCGACCGCGCGCAGGTCGCGGGTGTCGGACACCAGCACGTCCTCGCCACGGATACTCAGCAGCAGCGGGGTGTCGTCGCCGCGCCAGCCCAGCGAGCCGTCGACCCGCAGCACGCCGCCGGCGCTGCCATCGCCGGTCGCCACACTGCCGTCGATGCGCGCGCTGCCATCGGCCAGCGCGTTGAGCTGCAGGTTGCCGTCGTGCAGCGTGATCCCCAGCGACGGCATTTCCGCGGTGAAGCCGGCCAGCTGCGCGCGCCCATCCAGCATCGGCGCGGCCCGCGTCCCCGACAGGCCGATGCGGCCCTCCAGGCGGCCCTGCGGTTCGACGATGTCGGGCGACATCCGTTCCATCCAGGTGAGCTGGGCGGTCGCCAGCTCGACCTGCCCCACCAGCGGCGAATAGGCATCCCAACCGGTGGCGATGCGGGCGTCGATGCGGCCGCCCTTCTCAAGCGCGGCGGTGAGTTCGGCCTGCAGCCGCTGCGGATCGAACGTGGCCTGCAGCCTGAGGTCCTGGTAGCCGACCAGGTCGCGTCGCGCCCGCTCGCTCATGCGCAGGCCGCCGCCGGCCGAGGTGATCGTGGCCTCGCCGCGCCACGCGTTGCCGACCGGGCGCAGTTGCGCGTCGATCGCCAACTCGCCGCGCAGCAGCCACGCGCGTCCGTCTTCGGGCTTGGGCAGGTACGCCTCGACCAGCGCGAGCGGCAGGCCGCGGCCCGCGACCGTCACCCCGCGTCGCGGCCAATCGGCGCTGGCGCACAGCGAGCCGCCGGCCGTGGAGGCCAGACAGGCCCGGCCCAAGCGTCCGTTGCCGCCGTCCCAGCGGAAGTCGGCCGGTTGCTGCAACGACCATTGCGCCCCGCGCGCGGGCGCCAGTTGCAGCGAGGCCAGCGTGCCCTGCCATGCGTTGCCGCGCCTGGCGGCGCTGCCGGCAAGCGCCAGCACGCCGATGTCGCCGCGGGCCTGCGCGTCGAGCCGCAATGCTTCGACCGCGCCGCGCGCGTCGATCCGCAGCGTGTCCAGCGCCATGCCGGCCTGCAGCCCGCTGGCGCGGACCGCCAGTTCACCGCCCGCGCCGCGCCACGGCAAGCGGCCCTGCGCACTGAAACTGTCGGCGCGGTAATCGCCGTACTCCAGGCCGCTGCCGGACAGGTCCACGGCGATATCCGGCGCGTTGCGTGCACCGGTCACGCCGACCGTCCCGCGCAGCGTGCCGCCGGCGTCGGGTAGCAGGTCGCCCAGTTGCAGCGGGGCGAAGCGCGCGTCGATGTCCAGCACGTCGGTGACGCTGCCCCGGGCATCGATGCGGCTGCCGCCCATCGACAGCGCGACTTCACCGTCGTAGGCGTTGAAGTTGCGACCCGGGGCCGGGACCCGAACCGCCAGTTCGCCGCGGCCGTCGAGTGCGCGCCCGCGCAGCTGCCCGCCGATGCGCGGCGCATCGATGCGCACGTCCAGGCCGCCGTCGTCACGGGTGGCCGCCTGCGAGGCGATCCGGCCGTTGACCGCGCCGTTCCAGCCGGCAACGAAATAGCCGGGGTCGAAGCCGGCAAGCGTCGCGTCCAGGTCCCAGCCCAGCGCCGGGGCCCAGACGATCTCTCCGCCAGCGCGCAGGGTGCCGGTGGGCATCGTCGCCACCAGTTCGCGCAGGTCCAGCGAGTCCAGATCGCCGCGCCCGTCGAAGCGCACGTCGGCCTGCTCGCCTTCGCGCGCCAGGCGCGCGGTGCCGATTGCGGCCCATCGGTCCAGGGTGCCGGCAAGCCCGAAGTCGGCATCGGCCACGATCGCGGCGGCGGCCGCGGGCGAGGCCGGGCTGGGCCCGGCACCGCCCCAGGTGAGTCCGCGCGCGCTGATCCCGAACTTGAAGCGGCGGTTGTCGGGATCGCGGAAATCGGCGCGGCCGCGCAGGGTCGCGGTGCCGTCCAGCAACGCCAGTGCCAGCGGCTGCACCTCGAGCACCTGGTCTTCGAGGCGCAGCTTCGACGGCAGCACTTCGATCGTCAGGTCGCCCTGGGCGAATTCGCCCTGCACGTTCGCGTTGCCGCCCACGCCGCGCGCGCGCAGTCGCGCGACGATCGGGTCTTGCGCGGGTGGCTGGGTGCCACCGGTCAGCAGGCCGAGGTCGAGCGCATCGGCGGTCGCATCCAGTCGCCAGCGCGGGACGTCCTGGCCGCCGAGGGTGAGGGTCGCGCGCAGCGGTCCCGGCGCGCGTCCGCCGATAGCGACCACCATTCTCGACAGGTCCCCGCGCGCGACCAGGCCGAGTCGCGCCGGGGTGCGGCCCGCGGCCGCCGCCAGCACCGCGGTGGCGACCAGATCGGTGCGGTAGTTGTCGGCCGGGACGTAGTCGCCGTCGGCGGTGAAACGGCCGCGATCGCTGTCGACCACGATGTCCTGCAGTTGCAGCTCGCCAGCGGCGGCGGCCAGTCCGCCGCGCAGCCGGTGGATGTGGATGGTCGGCTCGCCGTCGCTGGTCATGCGCAGGTCGTCGAGCTGGATCCGGTCGGCGGAAAACGCCAGCGGCGGGGCGATCTCGGGCAGCACGTCCGGCCATTGCGGCAGCTCGAACGGCTCGTCGTTGGACGGCAGTTCGAGCGTGGCGCCCTCGATCACCAGCGCATCCAGGCGCAGGGTGCGGGTCAGCAGCGGCCGCAGCGCGGCGTCGATCGTGATCCGGTCCGCGGTGAAGCGCAGCAGGCCGGTGGCGCAACTGGCCTCCGGCGTCGGCACGCAGTCGGGGTCGCGCAGGCGCGGCATGGTGAAGACCACGCCGCGCAGGGTCAGCGGCCCTGCCGCCGGCCCCTCGGCCTGTTCCCAGCTCAGCGTCGCCTCCGGCGGCAGCCGCGCGACGATCTGCGCCAGCAGCAGGTCGCGACCGGCCACCGTGGTCAGCAGCCAGTACAGCAGTCCGATCGCGAGCAGCGCCAGCGCCGCGGCGGCCACGCCGCCGCGCAGCGCGAGATAGCGCACCCGCGCATGGCGCTGGCGGCGCAACTCGTCGATGCGCTCGTCGCGTTCCTGCGGAGTCGGTGTCGGGGTCGCGGCCATCTACAGCCCCGTGCCGATGCCGAGGTACAACTGGAACGACGAGTCCGGATCATCCAGGCCACGGGCGATGTCCAGCCGCACCGGCCCCACCGGCGATCGCCAGCGCACGCCCACGCCGACGCCGGTGCGCCAGTCGGGGGCGTCGTTGAACGCGCTGCCGCTGTCGACGAACACCGCCGCGCCCCAGCGCTCGCTGAAGTAGCGTTCCAGCTCGATGCTCGCGGTGGCGACGTTCCTGCCGCCGATCGCGAACTGGCTGCCGTCGGCGCTGGTGATGCGCGGACCGACCTCGCGCCAGGCGTAGCCGCGGATGCTGCGGTCGCCACCGGCGAAGAAGCGCAGGCTCGGCGGGATCTCGACCACCAGGTCGGTGAAGGTATGGCCCAGTTCGCCGCGCACGATGAGCCGGTTGCGCTCGCCCACGCCCTTGTACCAGTGCGCGGTGGCGCGGGCCTGGGCGAAGTCGGCGTCGGAGCCGGCGCCCTCGGCGCCGCCGCGCAGCATGAGCGTGGCGAAGCGGCCGTCGCGCGGGAAGATCAGGTCGTCGGCGTCGATGTACTCGGCGCGCAACGAGGCATAGGTGAAGGTCGCATAGCGGTAGTCGGGCACATCGATGCTGGCATCGTCTCCTTCCTCAATGTAGTCCCAGCGCTCGCGCAGCGCATGCAGCGAGGCGATCGCGGTCCAGTCCTGGTTGATCTCGCCGCTGCGGCTGGCGACGAACTCGATCCGGCGCGTGTCGATGAAATCGGTCTGCTCGTCGGCCGCCTGCGCGCTGAAGGTGTACCAGCCGTCAAGCCACGCGAACGCGGGAATCCGGTACTGCAGGGTCAGGGTCTTGCGTCGCTGGGCGAAATCGAGCTGCGCGAGCGCCTTGTGCCCGCGCTGGTTGATGTAGCGCCGCTCCAGGCCGAGCCGGATGCCGGCGCCGCTGTCGGTGCCGAAGCTCACGCCGGCGGTGTAGACGCTGCGCTTGGCCGGCACCAGGGTCACCGTCACCGGCACCTGGTTGCCATCGCCCCGCTGCGGAGAACGCTCGATGTCGATGCGCGAGAAATAGTCCAGCCGCTCGAGCGAACGGCGCAGGCGGTCGAGCTTGCCCTCGTGGTAGTAGCTGCCCACGTCCCAGTACACGAGCTGCTCGAGCAGGCTGGGGCGGATGATCGTGGCGGGCGTCTGCTCGAACGCGATCGGGCCCATGTCGTAGCGCGGACCGCTTTCCCACACCAGGTCGATGTCGGCCGCGCGCTGCGCGCGGGTGACCTCGACCCGGCGGCTGGCGAAGTCGGCGTCGAAGTAGCCGCGCTCGGCCAGCCGTCGCGTGATCCGCACCTTGCTGGCCTCGTACAGGCGGTGGTCGAGCACGTCGCCCGGCTGCGGTTGGAACTCGGCCAGGTCCTCGCGCAGGTAGCGGTCGCGGCCGCCCTCACCGAGGATCGCGACATCGGCCCGGCGCACCGTGACCGGCTGCCCCGGGTCCACCGTGATCGTCACCCGTGCCGGCTCCACGCCGCGGGTGCGCTCGATCGTGATCCGCGGGTCGTAGTAGCCGAACGGCTCCAGCGCCTCGCGGGTCTCGTCCTCGGCCTCGCGCACCAGGTAGGCGAAACGGCGCGCGGATACATCGCTGCCGATCGCCTCGACCAGCGACAGCGACACGCGCACGTTCTCGGTCGCGATCTCGTCCAGCCCGCGCACCTCGACCTCGCCCACCTGCACCGCGTGCACCGTGCCGCTTGCGAGGAGGAACAAGGCAGCGGCGGCGCGAGTGATGAATGGGGGCATCACCGCAGCATACCGGTGCGGTGTCAACGGCTGATCAGTGCGCCGGCGACGACAGACCGTAGCCCGGGTAAGCGCAGCGCACCCGGGACTCGGCGAGCCCACGGCTCCCTGCGCGGTCCCGGGTGCGCTTTGCTTACCCGGACTACCAAGCTCTTGCGGTCAGACCGACAGGTGCTCGATCGCAGCGACGCTGCCGAGGCGCTCGCCCAGGCGCTTCAGCAGCGCCAGCCGGTTGTTGCGGATCGCAGGATCATCGACGTTGACCATCACCTGGTCGAAGAAAGCATCGACCTGCGGGCGCAACCGCGCCAGGCGGCCGAGCACGGCGACGTAGTCGCGTTCGGCAAGCAGCGGGTCGGTGTCGGCGATCGCGGCATCCACCGCCGCCGCCAGCTCGCGCTCGGCCTCCTCGGCGAACCGCGCCGGATCGATCGCGGTCGGCATTTCGCCCTCGACCTTGCGCAGGATGTTGCGGATGCGCTTGTTGGCCGCGGCCAGTGCTTCGGCCTCGGGCAACTTGGCGAACTCGCCGATCGCCTTGAGGCGGCGGTCGAAGTCCGGCAGCATCCGCGGATCGACGGCGCGCACCGCCTCGAAGTGCTGCGGGGGTATGCCTTGGTCGGCGTAGTAGCCGCGCAGGCGGTCGAGGATGAAGCCCTCAATTTCATGCGTCGAAAGTGCAAGTGAGTCTTCGCTGCCGGCGTCAATGGGCTGCGCCGAGCGTGCCGCTTTGACTGAGTAATACAGATCAAGATCGAGATCGGCTTCGATGAGCGTGCGCGCCAGCCCCAGTGCATTGCGCCGCAACGCGAATGGATCCTTCGCGCCGGTCGGCTTCAGTCCGGCGGCGAACCCACCGGCCAGCGTGTCCAGCCGCTCGGCGATCGCGATCACCTGGCCCAGCTTCGACGGCGCGATCGCATCGCCGGCAAAACGCGGCATGTAGGCCTCGTCGATCGCATTGGCGACGCCCAAAGGCTCGCCGGCGACCGCGGCGTAGTAACGCCCGGCGATGCCCTGCAATTCGGGGAACTCGTTGACCAGCCGCGACTGCAGGTCGGCCTTGGACAATTCGGCCGCGCGACGGGCGAGCAACGGATCAACGCCGACCTGGCCGGCGATCGCCTCGGCCAGCGCGGCCACGCGCGCGACCTTGTCGGCGACCGTGCCGAGCTTGGCCTGGTAGGTGACCGAAGCCAAGCCCGCGGCCATCGAGCCCAGGCCCTGCTTCATGTCCTCCACGAAGAAGAACTTCGCGTCGCTGAAGCGCGGGCGGATCACGCGCTCGTAGCCGTTGCGGACCTCGGCCACGTCGCGGCTCTCGATGTTGGCGATGCCGATGAAACGCTCGGTCAACCGGCCCTCGGCGTCGAGCACCGGGAAGAACTTCTGGTTGGTCTCCATCGTCGCGATCAGCGCCTCGGCCGGCACCGCGAGGAATTCCGCGTCGAAGCTGCAGGCAATCGCACTCGGCCACTCGACCAGTCCGTTGACCTCTTCCAGTATCCCGGCGTCGATCCGGACCACGTCACCGTCCGCAGCTGCATCCGCCTCGCGCACGATGCGCTCCCGGCGCTCGTCGGCATCGACCAGCACCTTGGCCCCGCGCAGCGCCTCGACATAGTCGTCGGGCCGGCCGATCCACACCGGCTTGTCGTGCATGAAGCGGTGGCCGCGACTCATGCGGTCGCTGCGCACGCCGAACACCTCGGCATCGACCACGTCATTGCCCAGCAGCAGCACCAGCCAGTGCACGGGACGGGCGAACGCATGGTCGTGGTCGCCCCAACGCATCGGCTTGGGGATCGGCATCGCCGCGATCGCCTCGCGCACGATCGCGCCGAGCAGCTCGGCGGTGCGCGCGCCGGGCGTGGTCGCGCGGTGCACGAAGCGCTCGCCCTTGTTGTCGCAGGTCCTGGCCAACGCGGACCATTCGACCCCGGCCTTGGCGGCGAATCCCTGCAGCGCGCGCGTCGGCGCGCCGTCGGCATCCAGCGCGATGTTGAGATACGGCCCCAGCACCTCGGAAGTCTGTTCGGGCTGCTGGCTGGCGACGCCCGGCAGCAGCACCGCGAGGCGGCGTGGCGAATACAGCGGCTTGGCTTCGTCGCGCTCGAACGCGATGCCGCGCTTGACCAGCCCGTCGACGACGCCGTCGAACAGGGCCTTGGCCAGCCCCGGCAGCGCCTTGACCGGCAGCTCCTCGGTGCCCAGTTCGATCAGCAGCGGTTTCATGTCGGTCATTGCGCGGTGCCTTTGACGTTCTTCAACCCCGGAAACCCGAGCTTCTCGCGCTGCGCGAAATACGCCTCGGCCACGCCCTGCGAGATCCGCCGCACCCGCAGGATGTAGCGCTGGCGTTCGGTGACGCTGATCGCGCGGCGCGCATCGAGCAGGTTGAAGCAGTGCGAGGCCTTGCACACCTGCTCGTAGGCCGGCAGCGGCAGGCCGAGTTCGATCAGCTTGAGCGCCTCGGCCTCGCAGGCATCGAAGCGGTGGAACTGCTCGGCGACGTCGGCGTGCTCGAAGTTGTAGGTGCTCTGCTCGACCTCGTTCTGGTGGTAGACGTCGCGGTAGGTGACCGCCGCGCCATCCGGGCCGTGGGTCCAGACGATGTCGAACACGTCGTCGACGTTCTGCAGGTACATGCACAGGCGCTCGAGCCCGTAGGTGATCTCGCCCAGCACCGGCTTGCACTCCATCCCGCCGGCCTGCTGGAAGTAGGTGAACTGGGTCACCTCCATGCCGTTGAGCCAGACCTCCCAGCCCAGGCCCCAGGCGCCCAGGGTCGGCGACTCCCAGTTGTCCTCGACCAGGCGCAGGTCGTGCACCAGCGGATCGACGCCCAGCGCTTTGAGCGAATCGAAGTACAGCTCCACGATGTTGTCGGGGCTGGGCTTCATCGCCACCTGGAACTGGTAGTAGCGCTGCAGCCGGTTCGGGTTCTCGCCGTAGCGGCCATCGGTCGGGCGGCGGCACGGCTGCACGAAGGCGGCGTTCCACGGCTCCGGCCCGAGGGCGCGCAGGAACGTCGCCGGGTGGAACGTGCCGGCGCCGACCTCCAGGTCCAGCGGCTGGATCAGCACGCAGCCCTGTTGCGCCCAGAACTCACTCAGGCGCTGGATCAGCTGCTGGAAGGTCGGCGGGGCGAGCGCGGTCTCGGGCGCGGCGGTCGTCGCGGGGGCTGTCATCGGGACGCGGCTCTCATCGTGGCGGCGAGGTCTGGCCGGACGCGCAAGGCCCGATCCAGCACGCAAGGCAAGCTAGTATAGCGGCGCGACCTGCCAACCCCGGCCTGCGCGCAAGGTCCCGGCTCCGCTGCCGACCCCGTTCCCCCTGATCAGTAGCCGCCGTGACCCAACCATTCCTGATTCTCGAAACCGGCCAGCCGGTCGCCTCGATGCGCCGCCACCGCGGCTTCCCGCACTGGATCCGCGTCGCCGCCGGCCTGCATCCCGATGATGCGATCGCGGTCAACGTCCAGGCCGGCGAGGCATTGCCGTCGCGCGAAGGGTTCGCCGGCACGATCATCAGCGGCTCCGGTGCGATGGTCACCGACCGCGCCGACTGGAGCGAGCGCACCGCCGCCTGGCTGCACGACGCCGCGCATGCCGGCATGCCGCTGTTCGGAATCTGCTACGGCCACCAGTTGCTCGCGCACGCACTGGGCGGCGAAGTCGGCGACCATCCGCAGGGTCGCGAGATGGGCACGGTCGACATCCAGTTGCATCCGCACGCGAGCGACGACCCGCTGTTTGGACCGCTGCCGTCGAGCTTCGCGGTGCAGGCCACGCACCTGCAGACCGTGCTGCGCATGCCCGAGGGCGCCAGCGTGCTGGCCCGTTCGGTGCACGATGCCTGCCACGCGTTCCGCTGGGGCGATCGCGCCTGGGGCGTGCAGTTCCATCCGGAATTCAGCACCACCCACATGCGCGGTTACGTGCGGGCGCGCCACGTCGCGCTGCAGCGCGAGGGGCACTGCCCGAAAACGGTACTGGGCGCGGTCACCGCGACTCCGGAAGCGCGCCGCGTGCTGCGCCGCTTCGTCCATCACGCGCGGCAATTGCAGCACGCGTGAGCATGCGTTCCATCGCCGGCGAACGGCGTTCGTGCGACACGGGTTTTTTTCGATCGATCAAACGAGGATTGGGGTGATGACGGAGCTTCGCAAGGTGCCGGCCAGTGCCGGCGCGGAATGGTTGCTGGGCGGGTTCGCGCTGCTGCGCAAGGCGCCGCTGGCGCTGGGGCTGCTGGGCCTGATCTGGGGCGGACTGTCGGCGCTGGCCTCGACCAGCGGGCAGTTGTGGGCCAGCTTCGTGCTCGCGCTGTTCGGGCCGATCCTGTT